>JAFZRM010000182.1 GCA_017619885.1 Clostridia bacterium
CTACATCGGCGGCGTCGAGACCAGACTCATTCCGGACAACACCGAGGCGACGCTGCTCGCGTCCGGCACCGATTTCTGGCTGCCCGTATACGCGCTTGAACGCATCGGCGTCAGCTGTGACGGATACGAGGTGCTCGACCATTACGGCGTCGATTACGTCAAAGGCAACGAACCCGTTGAAAAAAGCGGCAAGGTCGTCACCGTGACGACCGAAGGCCTGCTCATAATAGCGGACGCGGCGATAACGGACACCGCCGTGCTCGACACGCTCTACCGCTCACTGCACTGATATGGACGCAAAAGAGATCAGCTTTGAGGAGTTGCTCGACCGTGACGGGGAGATATTCTACCGCACGGTCGGCACGAGCATGCGCCCGCTGATAAAGACCGGGCGCGACCTCGTCGTCTTTACGAAAAAGGACGGAAGACTTAAAAAATACGACGTCGGGTTCTTCCGCGCGGCGGATAAATACGTGCTTCACCGCGTACTTACGGTGCGCGACGGCGGGTACGTCACCGCAGGCGACAACAACTGCTTCCGCGAGACCGTCGCCGAGGACGATATGCTCGGCGTGATGACAAGGATCAAGCGGAAGGATAAAGAAGTAAAGCTCGACGGAGCGGGGTACAGGATATACAGCCGTCTGTGGGGCGGCAACTTCACGCTGCGGCGGCTGATCGTTTCGCCGTATCGCCGGCTGAAGCGCGCGGCGGCAAGGATATATCGCAGGATCAAGGGAGACTGAAAAATGCAATTCCCGTCGGCAAACGGAATAAAAAGGCCGGTCAGATGCGGTGAGGGCACGCGAAATTTCGCGTACGAATCGCTCGGCCACAAATACGGGCTGCAGTGCAGGGAAACGCCGGGCGTGGAACTGCGGGGCGAGTTTGACGACCCCTTAAAAAAGCACGACGCCGCGATCAGGGCGATCTGCGAACAGGCGCCCGTCAGGATCTGCGAGGGCGAGCTGATAAGCGGCTCCGCGACGCTCGGCAACGCGATAAAGCACGTCATACCGGCCGATCACAA
This sequence comes from Clostridia bacterium, assembly GCA_017619885.1. Lineage (GTDB taxonomy): Bacteria > Bacillota > Clostridia > Oscillospirales > CAG-272 > UBA1248. The sequence continues at coordinate 1,031 of JAFZRM010000182.1, forward strand.
CGGCGCGCCGGTATTCATGAGCATGAGCCATCTTACTGCGGACTTCTTCACACCGGTAAACGAAGGGCTCGACAGCGTAAGGGAGGCTGCGCTCGCCTCGTACGAAAAATATAAGGGAACGGAAAAGGAAGCGTTTATAAAAAGCTGCCTTTCCGTCCTCGACAGCTTCGATATCTGGCATAAAAGATACCTCGACGCCCTGCGCGATAAGCCGGAGTACCGGGCGAACTATGAAGCTCTGCTTCGCGTGCCGCACAAGCCGGCGCGAAATTTCCGCGAGGCGGTACAGTCGCTGTGGTTCTGCTTCGCGTTCCTTCGCCTCTGCGGCAACTGGCCGGGCATCGGCAGGATCGACGTCCTGCTCGGCCCGTATCTGAAAAAAGATCTTGATTCCGGCGCCCTCACGCTTGATGAAGCGAGGGAGATACTCGCGCATTTCTTCATCAAAGGCTGCGAGTGGATCTGCGGCGGCGATTACGGCTCGGGCGACGCACAACATTATCAGAATATCGTGATCTCCGGCATCGGAGACGATGGACTTGACGTCACAAACGAAGTCACGTATCTCGTGCTCGACATAATCGAGGAGTTCGGCATAAGCGATTTCCCGACGTCGGTAAGGCTCAACACACGCTCCGACGAAAAGCTCGTCCGCCGTGTCGCCGAGGTCATGAGATACGGGGGCGGCGTGCTCGCGGTGTACAACGAAGATTTAATAATCCGCTCGCTCGTATCGTACGGATATCCGGTATCGGAAGCGGTAAAATTCGCAAACGACGGCTGCTGGGAAGTGCAGATCCCCGGAAAAACGTATTTCACGTACTGCCCGTACGATTTTCTGCAGCTGCTGCAGCACAACACGCTTAAGGATTATTCGCCGGACGTCGATTTCCCGGATTTCGAGACGCTTTACCGCGCGTACTTGTCAGACGTAAAAGCGCTGCTCGACGGTCTCTGCGACGCTGTGCGCGGCAGATTCGTGTCAGAGAATCCGTGGGTCTGGCGCCCCGAGATACCCTGCACGGCTGTCTCGCTTTTCGAGCAGGGCTGCGTCGAAAAAGGGCTCTCTTATCTGCAGGGCGGGCCGGTCTACAACGTCATATCGCCGCACGTCGGCGGACTGGCGGACACGGTAAACAGCCTGTACGCGATAAAACGGCTCGTCTTCGAGGAGAAAAAACTGAGCTGGCGCGAATTCGCCGCCGTCCTGCGCGACAACTGGGAGGGCAACGAGCCGCTCCGGCAGTACGTTCTCAATAAATACGAGTACTACGGCAACGACAGCGACGGCGCGGATATGCTCTGCCGCCGGTTCCTGTCGGATTTCGCCGATCTGTGCGGCACGCTCGATGGCAGGACCGGATACAGGTTCCCCGGCGGCGTAAGCACGTTCGGCCGTCAGCTCGAGTGGGCGCCGCACCGGCTCGCCTGCCCGTACGGGCGAAAAAAAGGCGAGATCCTGGCGGCAAACGCCTCGCCGGCTCCCGGTACGGATACGCGCGGCGCCACCGCGATGATCCGCTCCTACTGCAAAAACGATCTCGGAAAGCTCCCGGTCGGCGCGGCGCTCGACGTCAAGCTTCTGCCGTCGTGCACGGCGGGCGATGAAGGGCTCGACGCGCTCGTCTCGCTTCTGCGCGGCTTCGTGACGCTCGGCGGCTTCTTCATGCAGCCGGACGTCGCCGACGCGGCGGTGCTGAGAGACGCGCAGGCGCACCCGGAGGATCATCAGAATCTGTCCGTGCGCGTGTCGGGCTGGAACGCGAGATTCGTGACGCTGAACTCCGAATGGCAGAGAATGGTGATAGAACAGAATGAATGCGGCTGCGGATATTGAACTGACCGTAACGGAGATACAGCGCTTCTGCATGCACGACGGTCCCGGCGTGCGCACGACGGTGTTTCTTAAGGGCTGTCCGCTGCGGTGCGCGTGGTGCCACAATCCCGAAACGCAGAGCCCGGAAAGACAGCTTTTGTTCTACGGCAAAAAATGTATAGGCTGCGGCGCCTGCTCAATTTGCCAAAGCGGCGCGCAAGTATTCGGCGAAAGCCGTTATATCGACCGCGATAAATGCACCGTCTGCGGCAGATGCGCGGACGTCTGTCCCGCCTCGGCGCTGCAGATCAGCGGATCCCGTATGAGCGTCTCTCGGATCGCGGACGAGGCGGAGAAGGACAGGGCGTTTTACGGAGAAGACGGCGGCGTGACCGTCTCGGGCGGCGAACCTTTCTTTCAGCCGCGGGGGCTTATCGCGCTGCTGCGCGAATGCCGAAAGCGCGGCCTCGGAACGGCGGTCGACACGTGCGGATATTTCGATCCGTCGTATCTGCCCGACGCCGTGCCGCTGACTGATTTGTTTTTGTTCGATATAAAGGACACGGATCCGGACAGACACAAAAAATACACCGGCGCGGATCCGGGGCTGATAATAAAAAACCTTTACGCCGCCGACAGGCTCGGCGCGAGGATACGCCTGCGGTGCATCCTCGTGAACGGCGTAAACACGGACGAGGCCCATTACGCCGGAGTCGCGAGGATCGCCGCATCGCTTCATAACTGCGACGGCGTCGACGTGCTGCCGTATCACGCGTACGCCGGCACGAAGGCGACTTTCCTCGGACTGCCGGACAACGGCAGAAAGGAATGGATCCCTGACGAGGACACGGTGCGGCGCGCGCGGCTCGTCATGAACGGAAAACTATAAAAAGAAACCGGAACGGTGATCCGTTCCGGTCCTTTTTTTGGCGTCAGTTTTTTCTCGTCCTGCAGCGGCTGACCGCGGCGCAGGCTTCCGCATACATCTTGCGGCTGCCCGCGGGCGTGGCGTCGAACTGCGCGGAGTTGGCGGCGCCGATGCCCATCTCCTCCGCCGTCTCCGCGGCGTCGATGTTGGAGGCGAGGAATATGAATTCCCAGCCGTCCTCTTTCTTTTTCTCGATCATTTTGCGGACCTGTCTGCCGTTATACTTGCGGCTCGCGTTCTCGAGCCCGTCCGTGGTGATGACGAACATCGTCTTCTCCGGCACGTCCGACGGACGGATGTACCTGTGGATCGTCTCGATGTGCTCGATCATGCCGCCGACCGCGTCAAGCAGAGCGGTGCAGCCGCCGACGCGGTAATCGTCCTCCGTCATCGGTCTGATCTGATCGATGCTGACTCTGTCGTGGACGGTCACGGAGTCGTTGGAAAAGAGGACCGTCGAGACGAGCACCTCGCCCTCGAGCTTTTTCTGCTCGTCGATCATGGAGTTGAAACCTCCGATCGTGTCGGCCTCGAGCCCGTGCATGGATCCGCTCCTGTCAAGGATGAATACGAGTTCAGTAAGATTGTTTTTCATTGTTTTTTACCTCTCTTTCTTTTTCTGGCTCCATTATAGCAGAAAAAAACGAAAGCAGGTCGCCTGCCGGGCGACAAATGAAAAACCGTAAAAAAAAGCGAACGCCCCCTTTCGGGAGCGTCCGGCCGTGTCGTAAGCCGGGTTCTGTCAGCGACGACCATCTGTCTTGGCGTATGCGTTGCCGCACAGCTCTTTGCCACCTCGGAAATCCCCTTGCGGAGCGGACGGGCAGCCCTTCTTTCACCCGGTGTTGCATCGGATAGGGTTTACATTTGCACGATGTTGCCATCGGTGCCGGTGAGCTCTTACCTCGCCTTTCCACCCTTACCTCGGGAACCCCAAACCGCGCAAGCGCGATCTGAGGACCCCTTCGGCGCTCTCCGGTATTGCCCGGATACGCCTGAGGCGGTTTATTTCTGTTGCACTTTCCCGGAGGTCACCCTCGGCGGACGTTATCCGTTATCCTGCCCTGTGATGCCCGGACTTTCCTCACGGTAATACCTTTCGGCGCCATACCGCGCGGCCGTCTGACACAGCGAGATGATTATACTATGTTTTTCTCCGTTTGTCAACACAAAAATCCGATTTTTACCGCTGACGCGCGATTGTGAACTTTTATTAAACATTTGCGATCACGTATTGACTTTACAGTAAACTGTAATGTTATAATGAGCCAAACGGAGGGCGTGATATGATAAAGATCGGCAATATGGCGAAAATATGCGGCGTGAGCGCTCAGACGCTGCGTTATTACGACGCGGAGGGCGTTCTGCGACCGGAGGCGACGGACAAAAACACGGGTTACAGGCTCTATTCTTTGTCGGACGTCGAAAAATTCCGCAAGATCCAGTTCTACAAGTCCCTCGGTTTCGAGCTGAACGAGATAAAAGAGCTTTTCGCGGCGGATGACAAAACGTTTAGGCAGATGATGATAAAGCGGAAAAACGCGGTGTTGTCCGACATAACCGCAAGCAAGGAAAACGTTATCAAGATAGACGAGCTGACGAACGACCCGAAAAAGCTCGATTTCTACGCCCTGCTCGATTTCCCGTTCACCGACGACCCCGACGTCGTCGGAAAATGGACGCTCTGCGGCGTGCTTTCCGATAAAAACGATATAAGATCGGTGTCGGGCGACGTCTGCGCCGGCGCGCATAAGGAGATACCTTTTCTGCCGGGCGGCGCGTTCGTCTGGATATGGTTCTGGACGAAGGGAACGCTGTACCGGATACTGTCCGATCACGGCTTCGCCGTGCCGAATCCCTATACCCTGATGGAAGCCGGCGGCGAGCGGTACATGACGCTCGAATACTTCACGGACGGCTGCTTCGAGTCGGGCGACGATCCCGTTTATCTGCTCTATAAGCAGACCGACAGCGGCGCCTACACCGACAAGGCGATAAGGAAGCACGTGGACGATACTGATATGCCGTACGTCGACGACCCCTCCGTGTCGGGCGAATGGGAGACGGTCGACTTCGTTAAGGACGCCGCCGTCTTCGACCCGGAAAAGACGAAGTGCGACAGAAAACACCTGTGGATAACGGGCGTCCGCTTCCTGCCGCGCGGGATATGCAGTAAATCGGTCAAAACGGAAACGGGCGCCGCGGCCATCACGTGCCGCTATACGAAAAATTACGTTTTGAGCGACAGGGAAATGACGGCGGAAAAATATGAAATAAAGAATATAAACGGCTGTGACTACCTGTTTTTGCAGCATAAATCGGGAGATTACTCGTACGGCGGCTGTGAGCCGTTCTTATACGTGTTTAAAAGAAAGGAAACGTGAATTGAATTTACCGGTCGATCTGAAAAAATTCGTACAAAGCAAAAAACTCAAGCCCGTGATCGTGTTTTTGCTGTGCGAGGCGGCGGTGACTTTGATATACTTTCTTTCAAGGAACGCCGTATACGGGACGGAATACTTATCGAAGTACCCGTCCATAGGCCACGCGTTTTACGCCGTGCTGTTCATTATCCCGCTGTTCGTCTCCGGCGTTCTTCCGGCTCTTTTGGATAAGACGTTTTACGGTACGGTCGAGCGCGTAAAAATATCCACGACGTCGGATAACGAGCACAGCTTCAAACCGACGTGGGAACTCTGGTATAAAAGAAACACGATATTCTTGTACGTTAAAGAGGACAACTGCAGAACGGAAAGATTCAAGGTCTACAGCGGCCGCGCGAAGGAAGGGCAGTTCCTTGAAACGTACAACAACGGCGACCGCGTTTTCCACCTGTACGGCAGCGGCTGTACGGTCGTGCTGCCGAAGAAGTCGGACGCCATAGTCCGCTGCGCCGTCTGCGGCATGACCACGGACTGCAAAGAAGAGTTTTGTCATAAATGCGGCCATACTCTGCCGCACGTAATATTCGGTACGGGAGGCGAAAATGAAAACCAAGATCATTAAATCGATCCTTTTCTTCCTGCTCGCCGTGCTCGCGGGTCATCTCGCCGAATCGATCGTGTTCGGTTTGGCGCTGAACAGCATCGTTTCCGGGCTCTGGCGCGACGAATACACGTCGAAAGCCGTGGCGGTGACCGCCGTATACGGCGTGATCGCGCACGTCGTTTTCAGCGCCGTGTATTCCGTGATCTCCTCGCGCTCCGTCGAGTTCCGCGAGTATATGAAAAACGAGATCAGGGCCGGATCGTCGGCGCCGGCGATCTTCAAAAAGACGTATCTCAAAAACCTGCTGTACGAGGTTCCGGTGTACTTTACCGTACTGATCCCGTTCACGTTGTATTTTTCACTGCTGAAAAACATAGATCTTTCCAATTCGTTCTCGTTTGAGAAGTTCCACATCACGGAATTCTGGCTGTATATCACGACCGGCAGCGCCGCGGCGGGCGTTTTCCTGTCCGTCACAGTGTTCTTTTTGATACTTTACGCGGTCAGATTCATAATGATCGCCGTGACGAGAAAAAAACTGATAGAAAATTCCGTCACGCTTCAGGGGTAGACCGCAATGCCCGGGTTTTTGACGAACAGGACGTTCATCACCGTACTCGCCGTGATCGCCGCGGTCGCCGTCGCGGTGTTCCTGTACAAAATTCTGCGACTGATCGCGGAGAGGGCGGCGTATTACGGCACGGTCAAAAAGATCTGCAAAATAAAAAACGGGACGCTTAAGCGGAACGGACCGCTTCTGCGGTCTGTCTTCAAGGCGTATCCGGGATACGATATAGAGTTTACCGTCGGCGGCCGCAGATACGGCGTGAAATTTTTCCCGAAGTATCTGAAAAACAAAAATCTGCTGATCGAGAGCGTAACGCGGGCGTGCCTGCTGAAAAACACCGGAGTCATGGGCATCACGCGGCGCGGCTCGCTCCCGGGCGTGCGTACGATGACGCCGGACGTCATCTATGAGGTCATAGGGCGCACGTTTAAGATCGATCTGACCGGCGCCGACGCGGACGTCAGCGTCCTGATATTCTCGCCCGGATGCAAAAGAATATATTACGTAAACAAAACCGCCCGCGCCGAGGCGTACAACGGCGACGACGTTTTCGGATATAAGGCGTTTTACAAAAAAGACAGCCTTGCCGCATTTTTAGAAAAGCAATGATAAAAACGCACGGACATGACCTCCGTGCGCTTTTTATTCAACGCTTTGATATAACGGGTCGTATAACCAGTGAGCCGGATTATCGCGGATATATTTCAGCGTTTTCTCGTATTCTTCTTTGTTTCTGATGATGTGCTCAAAAAATGATGTTTGAAAGATTCTGTCCGTCGGGCGCAGTCTTTTACATTCTCTTGTTGTGAGCGACTTATAGGCGCATATGATATCCATGATTGTAGGGCGGGGGCTTGCTCCCGCCGCACCGCACGACGGATTTATGATAAGGTGGATATGATTCGGCATGATGACGTATGAATATATCCTGAGCGTCGGATAACGATTTTTGAGCATAAAAAGCTGATTTTCTGCGATTGTACCGTAATCCGTATATTCGACGCTGATTTTCTCGCATGCGGCGGGAGCAAGCCCCCGCCCTACGACGCGGGAGAATATACACTTTCTGTTATGCGCACAAATCGTAATGAAATACAGTCCGGTTGACGAATAATCGTACGTGTCGAGTCTCTGGTGTTTTCTTTTCGGCAGTTTTTCCGTATCCGTTGTCATTGAGTCTTGCCCTTTATCTTATCCCAATACGCTTTGGCCGCCTGTTCGGTTTTGTTATTGCCGTATTCGTAATATTTTTTGTCCTTTATATCGTCCGGCAGGTATTGCTGTTCGCACCAGTTGTCCGGATATGTCTGAGGATATTTGTATTCGATCCCGCGGCCCAATTTCGCGGCGCCGGCGTAATGGCTGTCGCGCAGATGATCCGGAATATTCTTCCCGAGCCCTGCGGCGATATCCGCCTCCGCTTTGTCGTAAGCGAATATGCCCTGCGCCGATTTCGGCGCGGTGGCGAGCGTGATCGCGGCGTTCGTCAGCGGGATGCGCGCTTCCGGCAGGCCGAGCTCCTTCGCGCTTTCACAGCAGGCGCGGACTATCACCGCCGCGAGCGGGTATGCAAGCCCGATATCCTCGCTCGCGATGACCTGCAGTCTGCGGCAGACGGACAAAAGCTCGCCCGCGCCGAGCAGCTTGGCGAGATAGAACACCGCCGCGTCCGGATCTGAGCCGCGGATCGATTTCTGCAGCGCCGACAGAAGGTCGAAATGGCCGTCGCCGTCGCGCTGGAACGCCCCCGTCCCTCTCATCGCGTCGGGCACGAACCGGTCGGTCGTTTCGCGGTCGATCACACCGTCTGAGGAGTAGTACAC
>JAFZRM010000183.1 GCA_017619885.1 Clostridia bacterium
CTCTGTTTTCGCCGTGATCCCGACGTCCGCCAGCGCTTTGTCAAGCATTCCGGCGAGTATTTCGCGGTTGCCGTCGCACATAACGTACTTGTCCTCCGGCCAGGCGAAAAGACACGGCTGAAGCAGACCGAGGACGGCCTGCTTCAGCAGATCCGTGCCCGCCTCACCGCAGTCGTATCTCACGGCGTCGTAATCCGACACCTCGGCCTTGCCCGCGATCCTTACTTTGAAATCCGTGTCGCATCCCGGTTCGCGGAACGTGAGGGGCTTCGGCGTACCGAATTTGAATTCAATCTTTTCCATTTCTGTCCTCCGCAGTATCGTTGTCATTAGTTTTCGTGCGCGCTTCGGTCCATTCCCGCCTCGTCATAAGGTTCACGTGACCGGTGCGGAATTCACTGAGCTGCTCAACGAAAACGTTCTCGGACGTCCACTGATATCTGAACCCGAGCTTTTCCTGCACGCGCTTCGATCTTTCGTTGCCGTCGTAGTAGCCGCACCAGACGCGCTCCAGTTTCAGATCCTCGAACGCATGGCGCAAAAGCTCCCGCGCCGCCTCGGGCACGAGCCCGCGCCCCCAGTACGGCACGCCGATCCAGTATCCGAGCTCGGCTTCGTCGTCCTTTGACGCAAGATCGTTTCGCTTCAGTCCGATGCTCCCGACCGGAAGCCCGGTCTGCCTCAGCACTATCGCGTACGTCTCCGGCACGGACAGCATATCCCGTATGATCTTTCGCGACTCCTCGACGCTCTTATGCGGCGGCCATCCGGCGGCGGGCCCGACGCGCGGATCGGACGCGTATCTGTAACACTGTTCGGCGTCGTCCTCCTCCCACGGTCTCAGGATCAGCCGCTGTGTCTGAAGTATCATGTAAAACCTCCCGCGCCCTTGTCGTGCGGCACACCCGCGCGCATGCGCGCAATTTATATGCCGCTGTATCTTTTATACCCAAATTTGTCCGTTTTGTCAATAGTTTTTTCGATTTTCGCCCCTGCATCGCCTCTGTTTTGCCGTTTTTGCGCCGTCTGCGGCCGCCGGTTGTTGAATTGTTCAAACATTTCAGATATAATGAGATAAACGGTCAGCGCGCGGAGGTGTGTTAAATGGCGTCAGACAAAGAATATCTCGATTTCGTAACGGATCAGCTGTCACTGCTCGACGGCGTGACGTACAGGGCGATGATGGGAGAATATATCATATATTTACGCGGCAAGATCGTCGGCGGGATATACGACGACAGGCTCCTCGTAAAGCAGACGGAGGCGGCGAGACGGCTGATGCCGTACGCCCCGCTCGAGCTGCCGTACGAGGGCGGAAAGGAAATGATACTGGTCGAGGAGATCGACGACCGGGAATTTCTCCGCACGCTTTTCGAAGAGATATATAAAGAACTGCCGGATCAAAGGAGAAAAACGAAATGAAACTGAAACTGCAGGGTAAAAAAGCCGCGGTGACGGGCGCTTCGAGCGGCATCGGCCGCGCGTCGGCGCTCCGTCTCGCTAAAGAAGGCGCGGACGTCGCGCTTATCGCGAGAAACCGCGAAAGGCTTGAAGAAGTCGCCTCGCTCATACGCGCAGAGGGCCGCAGGGCCGTCGTGATCGAGGCCGACGTGACGGACGCCGAGGGCGTCAAGGCCGCCGTCGGCGAGGCGATAAAGGAGCTCGGCGGACTCGATATATTCCACTGCAACGCCGGCATTTATCTGCGCTGCCCGGCGAAGGATCTGCGCATGGATCAGATAAGAAAGGTGATGGAGGTCGATTATTTCGGCTGTCTCAACTGCGTTTACGCGGTGCTGCCGTATTTTTTGGCGCAGAAAAGCGGCTCGATCGTCACGACCTGCTCGATGGACGGCAAGAAGGGCGTGCCGCCGGACGCCGCGTACGTCGGCGCTAAATTCGCGATGAACGGGTTTTTCCAGGTGCTCCGTCAGGAGCTGCGCGGCAGCGGCGTACACGTCGGCATAATCTATCCGAGCCGCATGGACACGCCGCAGATCGCGCACGTGGACTGCCCGAAGATCACGCCGAAGGGCGATCCCGACACGGTGGCGAAGGCGGTAGTCAGATCGGTCGTCAAGAAGAAGAAAGAACTTATGGTGCCGTCGTTCTCCTGCCATCTGCTCACGTGGGCGGACGCGATCAGCCCGTCGTTCTCCGACTGGCTCGTGCGAGTCAACCGTCTGTCGGGCGACGAAAACGGCGTCGAGCCGATAAACGAGGCGAAATAACGGGACGAATATGGAATTTTTCGATACCGGTTTTCTGTACAGTGACGAGATAAGACTCGTTTAAATATAACGACCGGAGAGGACCCGGTGAAGGGCTACGTCCCGGCGTATCATTTCCGCATCTGCGATATGAGCGGGAATATTATGGGAGAGTGCGATCTTCGCGTCGGGTACAACGACAGGCTGTATTACGGCGGCCATATCGGATACACGGTCTACGAGGGATACAGAGGCCGTCACTACGCTGCAAAAGCGTGCAGACTGCTGTTTTTGCTTGCGAAAAAGCACGGCATGGAATATCTGTATATCACCTGCAATCCCGACAACGTCCCGTCGCGCAAGACCTGCGAGTATTTTCACGGAAAACTGCTTGAGATCGCGCAGCTGCCTGAGGACAACGACATGAGGATCAGAGGCGGCGAGACGGAGAAGTGCGTTTTCAGATTTGATCTGTGATCCGTACGGTATAAGCGGTAAAAATGAAAAAACTGATAGCATCGCTCAAACACATAAACATAAAACTCTATATCGCGCTTCTCGTCCTCGGGCTCTGCCCCGCCGTATATACGACGGTGCGCGTGTTCTTTCTCGGACAGCTGCCCGGAGACTGGTCTTTTTCGATCGCCGGTCAGCTGTCGTGGGTTAATCTTCTTTACGAGGTAGCAAGCGAAGCGATCATCCTCCCGCTTTTCTTCTTCATAGGAAAAGTCAAAGCTGATAAAGCCGCGTTTTCCAACTGCGTCCGTACCGGCATGCTGGTATCGCTCGGCGTTTACGCGACTCTTTCGGCTGCGGTATCTATCTTCGCCGAACAGCTGCTTACGCTTATGGCGGCGGATGAAAGCATCCTTGCCGCGTCCGCGCCGTATATTAGGATCGAGAGCGTCGCAAACGTATTCTCGATTCTCGCGCAGTTCGCGCTCGTGGCGCTCGTATCGCTCAACAGGAGCCGTTATATCTATATCCTGACGGGCGCGCGTCTGCTGCTGTCGCTGATATTCGACACTTTCCTCGTCTCTTCCCTGCCCGTGTCCGCCGATCTCGGCGTGAACGGCGTCGGATATTCGAATATCATCGTCAACGTCATACTTCTGTCCGTGTCGCTGATGCTGCTTCGCGGCGAAGGGATACGGATCTTCAACAAAGATAAACTCGACTTCCGGTGGATGAAGGAATTCGTCAAGACCGGAGGGATCTCGGGTCTGGAGTCCCTCGTCAGAAACGTCGCGTATATGCTTATGGTCGCGCGAATGGTCAACGTCGTAGGCGAACAGGGAACCTACTGGGTCGCGAACAATTTCATCTGGGGCTGGCTTCTGCTCCCGGTGCTCCAGCTCGGCGAGCTTATCAAGGAGGAGACCGCGGAGAGCGAGGACAACGTCGCCGGAAACACGCTCGGTTATTTCTTCATCACCTTTGTAGTTTGTCTGATCTGGTGCGCCGGCATACCGCTGTGGAAACCGTTCATGACGTACGTGCTTCAGTTTTCCGAGGCGGACAAGCTCTTCGAACTTGTGCTTATACTGCTCGGATTCTATGTCCTGTACGCCTTTCAGAACGTATTCGACGCAACTTTCTACGGGCTCGGCAAGACGAATTATATGCTGTTTGAGTCCGTCGTTACCAATGCGGTCTACTACGGCGCGGCGTTTGTTCTGTATCTGACCGGCGTCTGGGTCCCGACGCTTACCGGGATAGCGCTGCTGTTCGGGGGCGGGATCGCCTTCGACACGGTCGTTTCATCCGGAGCGTACGTTTATCTGCTGAAAAAGCGCGGGATAAACGTACTTGAAACAACCCGATCTTTATAACACCTCATCATAGATATTCTTTTAACGGTCCCGCAAAAGCGGGAGAAAGAGGGAAAAATGCTTACATTGAAAAGGGCGCGTGAACTGAACGACGCGCAGATGAGCGAACATCACCTGATCATTCACGCGAAAAACGTCATGTACGCGATGGGCGCGATGGCGGATCATTTCGGCGCCGACCGCGAGCACTGGATGGCGATCGGTTATCTGCACGACTACGACTATGAAAAATATCCCGACGAGCATCTTCGCCACACCGAAAAAGAGCTTTTGGCGGAGGGCGTCGACGCTGCGGACGTGCGCGCGATCATGAGTCACGGCTACGGGATCTGTTCCGGCGTCAAGCCGGAGACGGATCTTGAAAAGAGCCTGTTCGCGGTGGACGAGTTGACCGGGATAATCCAGGCGTGCGCGCGGATGCGTCCGAACGGCATCTCGGATCTCGAGCTGAAAAGCTTCATGAAGAAGTTCAAGGACAGAAAATTCGCCGCGAAGTGCGACAGGGATCTGATCGTCGCCGGATGTGAGATGCTCGGCATGGACGTATCCGAGGTCGCCGGGATCTGCATAGAGGGCATGAAGCCTTACGCCGCGGACATCGAGTTGCTCGGCACCGGAGCGTAAGGCGCGGTGGGCACGATGAACATCAGAAGCGCGGAGCCGGCGGACGCCGGGCGTCTGCTTGAAATATACGCGTATTACGTCGAGCACACCGCCGTGACGTTCGAATACGATACCCCGACAAAGGAAGAATTCGAAGAGCGTATCACGCACACGCTTGAAAAATATCCGTTCCTCGTCATCGAGGACGGCGGGGAGGCAGTCGGTTACGCTTACGCGGGCGTCTTCAAGGACAGAGCCGCGTACGCCCGCTCGGCCGAGGTGAGCATTTACCTCGATCACGGCAAAAGGCGCCGCGGTTACGGCAGCGCGCTTTATCTTGCGCTCGAGGAAAAGCTAACGGAACAGGGCATCAAAAACGTTTACGCCTGCATCGCCTCGCCTCCGGTCGAGGACGAATATCTGAGCCGCGACAGCGAGCGCTTCCACGGCGCGCTCGGCTTTGTCAAGTGCGGAGAATTTCACAAATGCGGATACAAATTCGGCAGGTGGTACGATATGATCTGGATGGAGAAACTCATCGGGCCGCACGACTGACGGCAATTTCAGGCGTTATCCGCGCCGGACGGAGCAAATCAGGATGAAGAACAAGACAGGCAAAGTCCGAAAAGTGCTTATCGCCGCGGCGGCGGCAGTCGCCGTGTTTTTCTGCGCGGCGTTTTTACTGCTTTATTTCGGCGTCGTCCACCTGAACGCCCCGGACGAGGAAGCATATCCCGTGCGCGGCGTGGATGTCTCGCACCATCAGGGAAAGATCGACTGGGAGACTCTTTCCTCGCAGGGCGTCAGTTTCGCTTTCATAAAAGCGACCGAGGGCTCCTCTTACGTTGATCCGCGTTTTGAAGAAAACCGGGCCGCGGCGACGGCGACCGGACTGCGTGTCGGCGCGTATCATTTCTTCAGTTTCGATTCGACCGGAGAGGCTCAGGCGAAGCTGTTCTGCGGCACGGTCGGCGACGCGCAAAACATGCTTCCGCCGGTGATAGACGTCGAATTCTACGGTAAATACAAGTCCGGGAAAGGCGTCGACTTTCCGCGGGTAAAAAAGGAGCTGCGCGCGCTCGTCGATATACTGACAGACGAATACGGCGTAAAGCCCGTGATCTACGCCGACAAAGATACATACGAGGCAATAGTAAAAGGCGATTTCTCCGACTGCGGTTTGTGGTACAGAAGCGTTTATTCCGCGGTCCCCGACACGATCGGCTGGACGTTCTGGCAGTATTCGAACAGGCACGTGCTGAAAGGATACGACGGCGGGCGCTATATAGACATGAACGTTTTTTACGGGGACGCCGTTGAATTTGAAAAATATCCGGATTGATATCCGAAAATCAAAAGTCATACGAGGTAAAGACAATGGACAACAAAAATTACGTCATAAGAGGCGAAGAAGAAAAAGACTACCGTGAGGTCGAGGAGCTTATAAGGGAATCGTTCTGGAACGTTTACCGTCCCGGATGCAGCGAGCACTACGTGATGCACGTGTTAAGGGACGATCCCGCGTTCGTCCCCGAGCTCGATTTCGTGATGGAGCGGGACGGGGCGCTCATCGGGCAGAACATGTTCATGAAAACGGTGATAAACGGCGACGACGGAAAAGACGTGCCGGTGCTGACGATGGGGCCGATCTGCATCACGCCGGCTCTGAAGCGCCACGGCTACGGCAAAGCCCTGCTCGACTATTCCCTTGAAAAAGCCGCCGCGCTCGGCTTCGGCGCAGTGCTGTTCGAGGGGAACATCCGCTTTTACGGCAAATGCGGTTTCGATTACGCAAGAAAATTCGGAATCCGTTACCACGATTTACCCGAGGGCGAGGACGATTCGTTCTTCCTCTGCCGCGAGCTGATCCCCGGATATCTCGACGGCGTCACGGGCGTTTATCAGACGCCCGCCGGCTATTACGTTGACGACGCCGACGTCGAGGAGTTCGACAAAGATTTTCCGCCGAAGCAGAAGCTGAAGCTTCCGGGACAGTTATTCGGCTGATTTTTACACAAAAAAAGTACGGCACACAGACATACCAACAGCGGGCGTCTGTCGTGCCGGACTTTTCTGTTCAGTCCGCTTTTTTCTTTTTCGGCGGCAGAAGCAAAAGCATCGAAGTCTCGGCTTTATACTCCGCGTAGTCGGGCCGGCGGCTCACGTTGTGTTTTTCCATCATCGGGATCGACACAAATAGAAACAGTGCGATTATAGTAAGGAACCCGAGGCCTTTATACCATATATCCGGGCACAGCGCGGCGAAATAGATATAAATACCGCTCCAGAACGACATCTCACCGAGGTAATTCGGGTGGCGAGAATACCGCCAGACGGACACGCGGCACGTCTTCCCCTCTCCTCTGTGTTCTTTGAGAAATCCGTGGATTGCCCTGTCCGCGACGAGCTCGAGCAAT
This sequence comes from Clostridia bacterium, assembly GCA_017619885.1. Classification (GTDB taxonomy): domain Bacteria; phylum Bacillota; class Clostridia; order Oscillospirales; family CAG-272; genus UBA1248. The sequence continues at coordinate 7,063 of JAFZRM010000183.1, forward strand.
ACGGCGAGTATCATGACGGCGGCGCCGATCGCGGAAAGCGGCGAAAAGTTGCTCTTCTGCACCGCAAACAGCGCGCCGGTCAGACCGAGGTAGACGACGGCGGTCGGCACGAACTGCAGTCCGAAAAAGCTTATCAGCTGGAACGGAAACGGCGGATACTTGTCGCGGTACATCTTATACCGCCAGTCCTCGTGCCCGAGCCCTTTATACGTCGATAACCAGTTCGCAGTCAGCCGTGTCGCCCAGATCAGTATCAGGCCGAAAAGGACGAGCGCGTTGACGTTGTAAAAGCGGTATTTGATTATCACGGCGGCGATGATCACGGGCGGCGCGACGCTCCAGTACGGATCGTAGATCGAAACGTCCGCGTAAACGACGGTAAAAACGTATATCACGACGGTAGCCGCCGCGGTGAAAGCCGCCGCCGCGGCGAAAACGTCGTTTAAAAGCACGAACGGGATCATGCCGAGCCCGAAGGCGATCAGATACGCGACGGCGTCGATCAGAAGACCTTTCCCGTATTCGTTTTCCCTTTTGCCGGTATCTCTTCCGGCTTCGGTGCGGTCACTCATGGTTTTGCTCCTTTTTATGGATCTTACAGACCCGCGGCTTCGCGGATCGCCTGCGCGGTCTGCTCCGCACAGCGGCGGTAGCCTTCCTCGGTCAGGTGAAGCAGGTCCGGGCATTTATAGCAGTGCGGATCCTTCGCGCACAGCGCGTAAAGGTCGTTTACCGCGACGCCCTCGCGTTTCATAAACGACACGGCGGCTTCGTTGTATTCCGTTACCCATTCGGGCTTGTATTTACTGTACGCGATCCCCTCGACTATGACCTCGGCGGCCGCCTCGTCCGGCAAAATCGGCGTCGTCGTCGCGAAGACCGGGGTCGCGCCGTTGTTTCTGATCTCGTTTAAGATCCTGCCGAGAAAATATACGTATTCGCCGACGGGGTGGATCGCCGTTTTCATCGGCGCCTCGACATGCATATCCCAGTATCCGTTGTTCCAGTGCACGACGTCGAAGCGGCCGAAGTTCTTGAAAAACTGGTTCGCCTGCCACAGCGTATACGCGGCGAAGCGGCCGTTGTCGTAATCGTCGTATACGACCTCGAATTCATCTTTCAGTATGTCTTTTACGTATTCGTCGTAGCCCATGCGGATCGAATCGCCGAGCAGAAGGACTCTTTTCATCTTTTCTCCTCCGTATCATATCTTGCCCGCCCGGGCGCGGGCGCCTGTGTTATGGATCTATTTTAACACCGTTTTGCGCGGGTGTCAATAGCGCGGCGAAATTATATTGGCGCCGCAGACGCCGGGATGCGGCAAAAAATCGAAAAACTATTGACAAAAAGGTCAAAATCGGGTTTAATATAACCGATGAGCAAAGTCAGTACGGAGGGCGGATATGTATTTTTCCAAACACAACGAAAAAACCGTTTATATAAATCATTACAGCGGTCTGCTCGAGGTAGAGGGCGAAGGTCCGCTCTGCCGCGAGGACGCCGACGTATGGCCGGCCGGGAAAAACTGGGCGAATGATTACAACACGCTTCACGTAAAGGAAGGCGTAACGGGGCTCGGCGACGGATATCTCGGGGCGTTCCCGAAGATAAAATGTCTGATTCTGAGCCGATCCGTGACGGAAGTCGCGACAGATCCGGAGCTCGACGACCGGATGCGCCGGCGCAGGGTGCTGATACGCGGCGAATACGACACTTACGCGGAGCGGTTCGCGATAGAAAAGGGTCTGCGGTTCCTTCACTGCGACATCCCGCTCGCGACGGTCGAATACAAAGAGCATTACGAGACGGATATAATCACCCTGCGCTTTTTCGAGAAAGGCGCGCCGGATATACATTTCAACTGTTTCACGCCCGGCAGCTCCGCCGGCAGCTACGGCGGCGGGGAGTACACGAACGATCTGCCGGAAGACTTTTACGTAGGCTTCACGGTCGAGGCGTTCGCTGACAAGCTTACGGAAAGAGCGCGGGAACAGATACTTAATAACGACATGCTGCGCCGCTTCCTGAAAATCTCAAATCTGCGGTACGAAAAATCACACAAACCGGAAAACGGAGGATAAGAAAATGAAGCTTCTGGGAGTCGGAAAAGACGAAAACGAAAAATACAAATGGCTGTATTCCGAATGGGCGCTGACTTACAGAGTCGGCTGGGGACACATCTGCAGCGCCGCTTCGCTGATCTGGCACTACACCGACGATCCGCAGCTGATGACGGGCGACGCGAACGGCATAAATCATATCACCGTAACCGACGCGGACGAGATCCTCAAGCTTGAAGAGTATGGCTGGCTCTCGATCCGCGGCACGTCGCAGATGCTCAAAGTCCCCGTCGAGATCACGTTCTACAACCAGACGGATCTGGTAAGAGTGTCGGTTTTGTCCGTGACGGAGGAATTCATGGAGGCGGATTACAAGAATTTCAACCTCTCCATGTGCCAGTTCATGGACTCGATAGAACTTGCGATGTACAACTGACGATAATATGTGACAAAGATAAAAATCCCGCGTCCGGGTTACCGGATGCGGGATTTTTTCGTCACTTCTCTTCTTCTTTTGCTTTATACAGTTTCGGGTAAGCCTTTTTATCAAACGCTTTGAGCAGCACCGAAAGCGCTATTGAGGCGAGCGTTATCGAAAGGATCAGCACCCACGTCGGGAAAGAGCCCTTTTTGTCGTACAGCTGGCCGACGGCGAGATCTACCGGGCCGAAGACCGCGGCTGATATGACGCTCATCAATCCGTTGATGCGTCCGCGGTGGCTCGCGGGCATACGCGTCGAGACGTACGGGCCTTCCGCGACCGTCGTGAATATCTCGCCCCAGGTGAACACGAGCATGGCGATATAATAACCCGGTATGAAGCCGAGCAGGAGCAGGAACACCGCGTATCCGGCAAAGACGAGGATCCTGCCGGTCATGATCTTTCCGGTATCGCGCATACGGGAAAAGACTCTCGTGATGACAGGCGTGAAGATGACGACCGCCAGGCAGTTGAGGCTCGACACCGTCCCGAATATTACCGCGCCCGCCTCGTTGTGGACGGACGCCATATCGAGCGGCATTATGAAGCTGTACTGCCCGTACGCGGCGTAATACAGCGCCGCACCGATTATATAGATCAGCAGCATCGGGTTTTGTTTCATTACACTGAAGACGCCGACGCCCTCTTTGCTCTCCTGATATTCCGCCTCCTCGCTGTCGTCGTCGACCGGCGTGACGTCCTTGACGAGGAGCGCGATCATAACAGTCGACGCGGCGATCGAGACGCCGCTGATGAGGAAGCTGAGCCACAGATAATTCTCGAACAGAAGCCCCGCGATCGTAGGCGAGAGCACGAGCCCGAGGTTGCCGCCGAGATATTCGAGCGAATAGGCGCGCTCCCTGTCCTTTGTCGCCGACAGATCGGCGAACAGCGCGTCGTACGACGGATATTCCATGTTCTGGAACACACCGGCGGCGACGAAAAGCGCTATAGTGACGATGCCGAGCGGTATCGCCGCGCACACGAGAAAGCACAGGATGCTCACGCCGTCGCAGATCACTATGACCCATTTTTTGTTGAAGCGGTCGGCGAGCTTGCCGCCGATGAGGTTTGCGGGAAGCATCAGGATCCCCGAACCGATTATGAAATACGATATCTGAGACGCCGACATGCCGAGCTTCTGGCTCAGTATCAGCGTCATCACGGGCCAGACCATACTGCCGAGATTCGTGACTATCCTGCCGAAAAACAGTATGTATATCTCGCGTCTGAGCCCGCGGTACTGGTTGAATATTGTCATTTTACCTCACTGAAAACGGACTTTATCTTTGTCCGCTATGTTCTTTTCAGTCCGCGACGTCGACGTCCGGTATGATCAAGAGCTCATACCCCGGGTACATCGCCCCGATCTCCGTGTACAGCGTCCGCATCGCTTCTTTTCCGTCTACGTCGAAGCTCACGACCACGTCGAAGCGGATCGTCTTCTTTTCCGTGTCGGCGTAAAAGCCGTGCATCTGCAGAGCCCAGTCGTGCGACATGACCGCTTTCTGGATCGCGTTGCGCATATGCGCCGCCTCGTCGTCGGACGTGTTGAACGAATAGACGCCGATACCGGTCAGGATCACGCCGGTCTTGTGAAAGACGTCGGTCTGTATCCTTCTCGTTATGCGGTCAACGTCGTCGACGCTCAACGTGTCGGGAAGCTCGACGTGTACCGAGCCGTAGTTTTTGTTCGGACCGTAGTTGAATATGGTGACGTCGTACGCGCCGAGCACGTCTTTCTCCGAGCAGATTATCTGTTTCAGCTCTTTCGTCGTTTCAGCGTCTTCGCGCTTGCCGATTATGTCGTTTAACGTTTCGATCATCATTTCGATACCGGCTTTGATGATGAATCCGGCGATGACGACGCCGACGTACGCCTCAAGAGATACGCCCCAGATAAGATAGACGATCGCCGAGGCGAGTACGGACGCGGAAAGGATCGCGTCGAACAGCGCGTCGGATCCGGACGCGGTCAGAGCGCCGGAGTTGACCTTTTTGCCCTGCTTTTTCACGTAAAGCCCGAGTATCAGTTTGACGACGATCGCGACGGAGATGATTATGATTGATACCGCGCTGTAATCCGCGGCTTGCGGCGTGATTATCTTTTTGATCGACTCAACGAGCGACGTTATGCCGGCGTACAGCACGAGCGCGGCGACGATCATGGAGCTTAAATATTCGATCCTGCCGTAACCGAGCGGGTGTTTTTTATCCGGTTGTTTCGCGCCGAGCTTGGCGCCGATGATCGTGACGATCGACGACAGAGCGTCGGACAGGTTGTTCACCGCGTCGAGGATGACGGCGATAGAGTTCGACACGAGCCCGACGAACGCCTTGAAGCCGACGAGGAACAGATTCGTAACTATGCCGATGATACTCGTTCTGACTATCGTTTTTTCACGTTTTGACGCGATCTCCGATATATCCGTGATTTGTTCTTCAGTATTCATATCAGCTCTTTCTCAACCGCTTCCCTGACGTTTTTCATATCCTCGGTCGGCTCGAAACGCGCGATGACGTTTCCCTGCCGGTCGATCAGGAATTTCGTGAAGTTCCAGCCGATATAAGTCTTGTCGCCGAATTTTTTGTTGTTCATCTGCGCGTACTTGTTCAGTATCGCGTTCTTTACGCCTTTCCCGAAGCCCTCGAAAGGCTTCTTCGACGCAAGGAACGCGAACAGCGGATCGGCGCCGTCTCCGTTCACGTCGATCTTGGCAAACTGCGGGAACTCGGTCCCGTATTTGAGCGTGCAGAATTCGTGGATCTCGTCGTCGCTGCCCGGCGCCTGTCCGGCGAACTGGTTCGACGGGAAATCGAGGATCTCGAAGCCTTTGCCGCGCAGATCCTTATACATCGCCTCAAGAGGTTCGTAATGCGGTGTGAATCCGCAGCCGGTCGCCGTGTTGACGATCAGCAGTACCTTTCCACTGTATTCCGAAAGGCTGACGTCGTTTCCTTTTCTGTCCTTTACGGTAAAATCATAGACTGTCATTTCGGGGTACCTCCTGAAATTTATTCTCGTTTTTTATCAGTAACGCTCTGCACGGCGAGCCGTCCGCGCCGGACAGATTCAGCGGCGCCGCGTTTAAAAAGTATACGCCGTCGGCAACGGCCGCCAGGCGGATACCTTCGAGCAGAACGACGCCCGCGCCGAGGAGTATCAGATGCACCTGCATCGGCGCGTCCTCGGGTCCTACGGTCTGAGACTCGTTGCCCAAAAGCAGGATACCGCTTTCGGCGAACACTTCCGCCGCCTCCGCGGAGATCACGGCGGGCCCTTTGATGAGTATCCGCCTCGCCGCCCCGGGATCGCATTCTTTCGCTTTTTCAAGTATTTCCGCGGCGTCGGCCGCCGTGACGGTCCCTTCGTGTCCGGCGACGTACGCCGCTCCCACGAAAGCGTCAAGGTCGACGGCGTCGACGGTCTTTCCGTCTTTGATGAAGTGATACGGCGCGTCGACGTGCGTGCCGTTGTGCGCGCACATACTGAAAGCCGTCAGGTTGCACACGCCGCCGTCTTCTATCGAGCCGAGCCGTATCCTTTCGGGCACCGGGTCGCCGGGGAATACCCGGCAGCCGAAGACCTCCTGTGAAATATCGTAGATGATCATCGGATCCTCCGCTTATACGCCGTCGGCCGCGCTTTCTCCGCCACCGTCCCGCCGGCGTTCCTTTGCCAAATTATATCACGCCGTGATGTGTTTGTCAAGTTAAAGAACGGTCATTTTCAGTTATAAATTTTATTTATCGGGAGCGGAGCGGGCGAATTATAAACGCAAAGACTAAAAAGACGTGACCCCGCCCGGCAGTTTGCCGGGCGGGGTGCGTTTTTGAGTTGTCAAAGCGTTTTCTCTTCAGGCGTTCATTCGTTTTTTACCTTATGATGCGGATGACTCCCGTGCCGTTCCGGACGGGAAACGCGTCCGAGGTAAGGATCGCCCGTGTTCCGCTTTCCGATACCGTCACGGTCTGTATGAGCTTGTGAGCGCCGTCGGGCGTAAACGGGACCTGCTTCAGTTGGCCGTTTTCGATACCGTATATTTCCGGCCCGGCTGCGCTATCCGCGTCAAAATCGATCCTGTAGATCAAGGGTGCGCCGCTTCCGGTAGAGACCGCGTAGTTGTCGTCTTTTGCGAGCAGCGTTTCCTTCGTCTGCAGATCGGCCGCGACGCGGGAAAGGCTGAAGTTTTCATATATCATGTATCTGCCGTCAGCTATATAAAAGCGGCTGACGTTCATGCCAATTTCGTTGAGCGCGTCCCCTCTGCCCGATATGCCGCGGACGTTCGTTATCGCTGCCGCCAGGATTTCGGTGACCGGCTGCTCGGATATTTTACCGTATTTCGCGTCGTAGCGGTCGACGTACATTTCGTTTTCGCCGCCGTTGTTCAGCTTCAGCCGGAGCAGATAGAACCCGTCATCCGCCGCGCAGACGCCGCGCAGCGAATCCTCTGACGATTTAAACGACAGGACTTCTTTTACCGTCCCGGCGCCCGGATCGAATTCGTAGATCTTGTCTTCTTTTTCCTTTGTCGTTTCGTGGTTCATTATAAGCAGTTTCCCGCCGGACGCCGTCATCGCAGCGTACGGGAAACCGTATTCGGAGACGGTATGCGTTTTCATCGTTTTGTTTTCGGGATCGAATTCGAGCAGCAGAAGCGGGACCGCGTCACCGCCGGCGGGATTTCCTTTTACGGCGAGCGCGTAGATCTTTCCGTCAAGCTCCGTGCGCGCGAAACCCGCCTCGTATCCCTGGTTTTCCAGTTTTCCGAGATAATAGTCGATTTTGTCCTTCAGGCTGAAAAAGCGGTATTCGGCGTCCCCTGTATACGAGTTTTCTTTCATCGAGACCACGCTGTAGAATATCCCGCCGTCGACGGCGGTGAAGTTTGCGCAGTCGTCGATATAACCGAATTTCGCTCCGTTTTCGTCCGTTATAACGATCATATTCTCCGGTACGTTCACAACGTCCTCGAACGTGACGTCCGCCGCGGTCGTCGTCCCGTCGTTTGCCGAACATCCTGCCGCCGTCAGAACAAATACGGTCAGGAGCATCAAAGCGATCATTCTTTTACGCATTATTATAACGTCCTTTCGTTTATTATCGTTCCGGCCGGGCGATTCCCGGTCCGGTCAAGTGAGATTTGCCGCGTCAGGCGGAGGCCCGTTTTTGCCGTTTGAGTTTTCCGAAGATCTTACGGATACCGAACGCGCAGAACCACACCGCCGCCGCGCCGGCGCAGAACGCCGTGACGTAAAACAGCAGGAACACGGGATACGGGACGTGCGGCTGAACGTCGCGGAACACCGGCAGCGTGCTGTTGTAAAACGGCGAAATATAAAACATATTGAACGTCAGCTCGGTTTTTATCACGTTTCTGAGCGCAAGCCCCCAGACCGTATCGAGGATCAGCGCGACGCCGACCGTCACACCGTACACTGCCGCCGACCCGAGCCACTCGGACAGAAAGCTTTTGACCGATCCGGCGTAACCGTTTGCGATGATGAGATACAGCCCGATTATCACGATCGACGTGTGCCAGAAGAAGCTGTGACAGGTGATCGTCACGTAATCCCAGTAAAAGCCTTCCGGGATGATCAGCGTCATGATGCCGGCGATCAGTCCGAAAAACGATAAAAACCGGTAGATCGCGTCTTTGACGCGCCCGTCTTTGAGAAGCGGGGCGATGACCGCCGCGAACATCGGCACCGAGCAGAACTGCCACGGGAACAGATTCCACGGATACTCTCCCTTTTCGATCGTAAAGAAGATCTGTTTGTATATCTCCGCCGCAAGCATGATAAGTCCGTATATAAGCACGACGCGGTCCGTCGTTTTCTTATTCCGTTTCGCGGCGACGGGCAGCAGAAGAACGCCCTCGATCACCATTATGCCTATCCACAAAAAGAAGAACCAGCCGTACATCTGACCGCCGTTCTTCGGCAAAAACGACGGATCCCATTTCCACGCTGTGATCATTTTTTCACTCCTTTGAAAAACAACTCCGAAACCTCTCTTTTATCGAGCCGGCCGTTGACGCCGTTTGATTTAACGCAGCCCGCCGCGCGCTCTTTCTTCGATCACGGCAAAGAGCCGGGATTTAAGCAGCTCGTATCTCTGCCGCTTCTCTTCTTTTTTGAAATGCACCTCGCGGAACTGTTCGGGGCAGCCGTCGTAATCAAGCCTGACGTTGCCGAACTGCTCGCTCGTCAGATCGAACACGCAGCCGCCCGCGTCGTTGAAACAATGGAAATTTCCGTCGCCGAGCGGCACGCCGTAAACTTTTCCGCCGTAGATATCCTGCATAAGAAATGCCGTGATCGAGCATTGTCCGAGCGTTTTGTTCTCTTCCGACCAGTCGCCGCGCATCCTCGGCGCGCAGGTGTCCGCCTGCCAGATCCCGGACAGCAGGTCGTAATAATCGCGCGGCGTCAGCCCGTATTTATCTTCAACGTCTGCGCTCTGCCAGCCGTAAAACCTGTATTTATGTTCTTCGATCATATCTTTCTCCGTAAACCACGATCAGTTGGTACCTTTTTAATTGTACCTAAAAAGTGTGAATTTTTCAATATTTCAGCCGCGTCACCGTCGGTATAATTCAAAAAAACAAAGCCCCTGCCCGAAAGACCGTCGGGCAGGGGTGCGTTTATATCCGGGCAAACCGGAATTTGTACGTTTCTTCATTTCTTGAAATGATCTACTATCAGGCTGCTGTCGTAATAAACTTTGTCAACGTCGGTTATGCGCGCTTTACCGCCTTGTGCCTCGACGATCGTAAACGAGCAGTTATAGGGCGCGTGACCGTACCAGTAATCCGAGGGATTGTCTTTCAGATAATTGACCATCGCCCTCATCGCGCAGCCGTGCGTGCTTATCAGATACGTTTTGCCGTCGTCCTTGGCTATAAGTTCCTTCAGAAACGACTGCGTTCTTTCGCAAACGTCCTGTATCTTCTCACCGTTCGGAAAGCCGGAGAAGTGAAAGGGATCCATATAAAACTTAAAACCGTCGTCTCCCATTTCGGAAAGGCTCTTGCCCTCAAGACTGCCGAAATTGATCTCGCGGATGCGGTCGTCGGTCGTTATATCCGCCGCGTTTCCGCTCTCCCGAAGAATGATCTCAGCGGTTTTTGTCGCTCTTTTAAACGGGCTGGAGATACAATGATCGAACCGGATGCCTTTCATCGCCTGACCCGAGAGCACGGCAAGCTTGCGCCCGTTTTCGTTGAGAGGCTCGTCAAGCCAGCCCTGCATGACGCCCTTTGAATTGAGCGTGGTCTCTCCGTGACGTAAAATGTATATCTTCATCCTTTTCAGTTCCCCTCGCAGTGATGATCCGCGCAGTGTTCGTGACCGCAGTCGCCGTCGTGATGCTCGTGGTGATCGCAGCGCGCGTCGGGAACGTATTCGAGTTTTCCTTCGGCAAGCGCCTTTGCCGCCGCGTCCGCCGAGCCGGTCACTCCGGCATAAAATATGATGCCCGCCGCCGTCAGCGCGTTCTGCGCGCCCATGCCGATGCCGCCGCAGATCAGAGCGTCAACGCCTTGATCGGCTAAAAAAACCGCAAGAGCGCCGTGTCCGGAGCCGTTTGTCGGCACGACCTCTTCTTTAACGATTTTTCCGTCCTCGACGTCATAGAGTTTGAACTGTTCCGTGTGTCCGAAATGACCGAACACTTCGCCGTTTTCATAAGTGACTGCAATTTTCATCTTAATACCCCTTTGATTATCTTTTTTATTATATCTGATTTGCCTCGGCAAACCGGAATTTGTTGATATCAAAGCGTCAGTATTTCACTCACGATTTCACAAACGTTCTTATTGACTGTATCCACTTTTATGGTGTC
>JAFZRM010000184.1 GCA_017619885.1 Clostridia bacterium
CACAAATTTGAAAGTGCGTGCTTTGCAAAAATCTTCGTGTCCCCCAACGCTGCGTTCGATTCCGGGTGCTATATAATCGGCAGAGAGGGGGAATCGTTCTTGATTTTTGCAAAGCAATTTGCACAAATTTGAAAGTGCGTGCTTTGCAAAAATCTTCGTGTCCCCCAACGCTGCGTTCGATTCCGGGTGCTATATAATCGGCAGAGAGGGGGAATCGTTCTTGATTTTTGCAAAGCAATTTGCACAAATCTGATAGGGATATGCTTTGCAAAAATCTTCGGTCACCGCTAAAAACGCTCCCCCGGAGCGTTTTCTTCACGCTGCGTTCGATTCCCCTCCTTATTGCCGAGCAATATACAAAAGACGCCGGATGGCGTCTTTTGCATATTGGTGGAGACGAGGGGAATCGAACCCCTGTCCGAAAAGTCATCCTCAAGACTTTCTACGAGCGTATCGCGTCATTTATAGTTCCCCTTGCCGCGCGCCGGCGCGCAGGCTCACGGTTCGGGTATCTTTTTTCTTTATGGCCGCTTCAAAAGAAAACCGGCGGCGCACATTTACCACTGTGTCACGCCCGCTTCACGGCCGTGGTCCTCCGTGAAGGGACGCTCGCGCACTCAGGCAGCGAGAGCTACTCTGTTATTGTTAGCGTTTATATTTAAATTGCGGCTTTTAAAGAGGTACCGCACCTCTGCTCGCTTATCAAGATTCCGGCTCCCCGTCGAAACCTTTACGTCCCCGTATCAGCCGGTGATCCGTCCGTTGGATTTCTCGGCTCTTTCTATATCGCGCGAGGCGCGTTTTTTTGCGTCGTCGTCGCGTTTGTCATAGAGCTTTTTGCCCTTGCAGAGCCCGAGCTCTATTTTGACCCTGGAATTTTTGAAATATACGGAAAGCGGTATCAGCGTCAGCCCTTCCTGGCTTACCCGTCCGAACAGCTTCATGATCTCTTTTTTGTGCATCAGCAGGCGCTTCTCCCTGTCGGGATCGCGGTTGAAGATGTTGCCCTGTTCGTACGGCTTCACGTGTATCCCCGTCGCGAAGATCTCGCCGCGTTTTATAAAACAGTACGAATCCTTGAGATTGACGTTGCCGCCGCGTATGCTCTTTACCTCGGTACCGAATAGCTCGACGCCGCACTCGTATTTTTCAAGCACGAAATAGTCGTGGTACGCTTTTTTGTTGGATGCGACAAGCTTTATTCCGTCTATTCTTTCCGCCACGGCGCCTCACCTCCTTTTCTGCCGGGTGATATATTATACAACGCCGATCGGGATTTGTCAATACCTAAATATATAATCTCAACGTATCTTCTATCCAGTATGAGAACCGGACGGACGGCGTTTTTTCCTCTATCTTCTTCATCCTCAGATACGGTTCGACACCGTCCGACGGATCGTGCCATATATCCGTGAAAACGAAGTCGAAATCTCCCGGAAGATTTTTCTCGGCGAATTCGAACGCGTCAGCCTGCACGACCTCTATTTTGTCCCGGCACTGCATTTGCGGCAGCACGTTTTCACAAAACAGCCTGATAACGTCAGCGTCGAGTTCGACCGCGGCGACGCACTCGACATCTGGCTTGAGTGCGGTCAGATACGCGAAGTATCCGAGCCCGAGCCCGAACGTAAGCACCCTGCCGAAAGCCTTTTCCGCGTGCGGTCTTATCGTCGCCGTCTCGTTCGGCATCAGCGTCATCCATTCGCGGCCGCTCTGAAGGACCGCGGGATATTCGTAATCGCGCTCGAAATAGCCGATCTGCGGAAGTATCTTCCCGCTCGGATATACCACGGGGTCGCCGCAGACGAACGCCTCGTACGCGAGGCACTTGAGGTGCGTCAGCTTCCAGTCGCCGGAGACTTTTTCATCGAACGAGATATTCCTGAAATACGGATCCGCCTCGAAATCCGCCGGATCGAGCCTGCGCACCATCGGTATGAAATAATCGCGGTACAGTATTTTGTCGTCCGGGTCGTTGACCGTGTCGAGCATGCAGACGGAAGCGAGCAGGGCGGAGTAAGCAAGCTCGTCTCCGCCCGTGTTTTTATACATCCGTTCGTTTATGAAATGCGGTGCGAGATTGAGATACATCGACATGCACTCAAACGCGCGTTCATTGTATTTACTGTAATCCATCGACTATACCGGCGCTGTTTTTCAGCTGTGAAAGCAGTTTTTCATAATACGATATGCAGAAATCCAGCCGCTTCTCCCACAAAAGATCCGCCGTCCTCGTCCCGTGAGGCGCGTTTCTGTTTTTCTTCAGGCCTTCTATGAAATCCGTCGTCCAGCCGACCTTATCGTCGTATGGCTTTGTGAGAAAACCGGTCGACGAAAGCGTTTCATGTATGCGATAGACGTCGAAGCGGTCGAGATTGTCAGCGTCGCCGACCGTCAGGGCGAACGGCGTCGCCTCGCCCTCGAAATCCGCCTTGTCGTCGACGTGTATCGCGATGCCGTAACAGATGTCGCCGATCCGGTCCTCCGGAAGTCCGAGCTCATGCAGAAACGGTCTGGCGATCCTCGCGGCGGATCTGCCGTGGTTTATCCATCCGTCTTCGCCGAAGCGTTCGCAGTACGAGACGTCGTGCAGAAGGCAGGCGATCACGATTTCCGTTTCGTCGAAGCCTTCTTTTTCGGCTATCTGACGCCCGATGTTCGCGACCCTGAAGCTGTGTTCTATGCGGTAGATCTTCCTTTCCGGATTTTCCGTCAGATATTCGCTGCCGTCAAATTTTTCATATAAGAACCGGATCGTTCTGTTTATCAGATCTGCGTTCATCATACCGTTCATCTCATGTTGCTGAACTGCCATGCGGACGACGGAACTCCCGCGGAATTGCCGAGCGTCATCGTTTCGGGGTAACTGTCGCTGCGCGCGGTGTTGTATCCGACCCAGAGCATCTTCGACGCCGTTCGCACGACGATCGTGTCCTTCGACGTGATCGTTGCTGAGGTAGGCGTTGTCCAGACGGTGTTCGTTATGACGTTCACGCCCTTCAGCACGTTGTTGTACGCCTTAAGTCCAGA
>JAFZRM010000185.1 GCA_017619885.1 Clostridia bacterium
CTTGAAGAAGACTGTCCGTGCCTACGTTGAAATGTGCGGCAAGGCATCTGATACAGCGGAATTCTTCGGCGCCGCGGTTCACCATTTTCTTGTAAAGCGCGATCTCGTCGGCGGTCAGCGCGGAGCCGCAGCCGGTGCATCTTATAAACCTATCGTCCCGCAAAGAAACACCTTACTGTCGTGCGCCGCGAGTTTTTCGGTCCTGCCGCGCTCGATCAAAGCTTTTTCGCCCGTGAACACGTCTTTTACCGCCAGACCGTATCCGCAGCCGTCCCACAGACCTATATTCGTCAGATCGAGACTTATCTCGGCTTCCTCGTCGGCGAAGTTGACGAACATCAGCGCGTATTCGTTGTCCGACAGATGACGGAAGAACACGAGACCCTTGTTGCCGTTGTCTCCGCAGACGAACGCCGTCCTGCATTCCTCGTCCTGGTTGATGCGGAGCAGGTCCTTGTTTTTCAGCAGTGACAGAGAGACGTCGTTAACGCTTCTGACGTCGCAGCCTATCATCAGCGGAGAGCCGAACATGCACCAAACGGAGAAGTGCGTCTTGTAATCGACGTCGGTGCAGCCGCCGTTCCTCACGTTGCCGCGGTTGTACATTCCGACGATCAGCATGTCTATGTCGTTATAGCAGCCGATCCCGGAATATGCGAGTTTGTCGACCTGAGACAGCGCTATGTCGCGAACGGAACTGAAGTTGTCGTTTATGTCGCCGGTAGAACGGTACATGCCGGCGCCGCAGGAACGTATCCACGTCTCAACGTGATCGGAGCCCCAGTTGCAGGCGGAGAACAGGATGTCGCGTCCCGACCCCTTCAGCGCCATGCCCATCGTGTGATAGAGCAGAGGACCGTTCGATCCCTGCGGTACGTTGCAGAAATCGTATTTCAGAAAATCGATCCCGAATGAAGCGAACAGCTTCGCGTCGCGGAATTCGTTGTGATAGCTTGACGGATAGCCCGCGCAGGTCTTGACGCCCGCGCATGAATACATACCGAATTTGAGGCCTTTGGAATGGATGTAATCGGAAAGATATTTCATTCCGTGCGGGAATTTAACGGGATCCGTAACGATATCGCCGTTTTCGTCCCGTTCGCGCAGCGACCAGCAGTCGTCGATCACGACGTATTCGTAACCGGCGTCCTTCAGTCCTTTTTCTACCATCGCGTCCGCGGTCTGCATAAGCAGTTCTTCACTTATGTCGTTGCCGAAGGTGTTCCAGGAGTTCCAGCCGAGTGGGGGTCTTTTTGTGTACATATCCGTATCTCCTTTATTTATTGTTGTCAAGCGCGGTCAGCATGTCGACTCTGACCTGATGCCTTCCGCCCTCGAATTCCGTTTTGAGAAACAGCTCGACCAAATCCGTCGCGAGCCCGAAGCCCACGACTCTGCCGCCGAGGCAGAGAACGTTCGCGTCGTTGTGCGCGCGTGTCATCCTCGCGGAAAACGTGTCGGAGCAGCACGCCGCGCGTATGCCCTTGTGCTTGTTCGCCGCCATGCTCATGCCGATGCCGGTACCGCAGACGAGTATGCCTCTGTAGCATTTACCGCTCTGGATCGCGCGGCAGACCTTGTCGGCGTAATCGGGATAGTTCACGGATTCGCCGTCACAGCCGAAATCCTTGAACTCGATATCGTTCGCGGTGAGGTAGCTTTTTATCGCTTCCTTGAGTTCATAACCGCCGTGATCACAGCCTATTGCCAAGATTTTCTTTTCGGTCTTCATATGTTCTCCTTTTCTTTGCAGACTCTTTCCGCCTGGGAAGGTCTTAAGTATACTGGTTTGAAATTCAGGTCGGTGAAAACCGATCTGTCGGGCGCCGACTCGTATATCCGCGCGGCTATCCGCGCGGCGTTCGCCGCCTGAGGATATATCAGATCGTCCGGCGGCGATACGTATTCGCGTCCCGGCATGAGCTTCGCGGCAAGCGCGTATCCGTCGCCGCACAGCAGCACCGGAGCATTGAGCTCTCTTAACTGCGCGTCAAGATCTTCCGCCGAGATCGCGCGGTCCTCTGTCAGCCGCCGTCCGTCTCTGAACAGTGCGTTGTAAAACTGCCCGCGCCGCGCGTCCATGACTGGGCAGACGATCACCCCTTCGCGGTCCGAGAACGGATAAGCCGTGACATCCAGCGTCGAGACGCCGACGCACGGCAGACCTTTGCCGAAAGCGAGTCCGAGCAGGATCGAGGCGCCGATACGCACGCCGGTGAACGATCCGGGGCCGGACGTCGCCGCAAACATCGACACGTCGCCGACCTTTCTGCCGGAGGCGGCGAAAAGATTTTCGATCATCGGCATAAGCGTCGCGCTGTGCGTTATTTTTGCGTTTAAAAATCCGGACGCGACCGTCGCGCCGTCTTCAACGAGCGCGCACGACGCGGAAACGGACGAGGTGTCAAGCGCAAGTATCAGCAATTTCGATCCTCCTTCCGTCACCGTCGCGGGTGATAAAAACTTTTATCGCGTTATCCGGTATCGCCTCCGGACATTTTTCGCACCATTCGCAGAAAACGACGCTTTGACCTACCGGCAGATCGTAATAGCCGGTGCTGTAAAGATCGTCGTCGCCGTCGATCCTGTACAGATCGAGATGATAGACCGGCACCTTACCGCCGTAGACGTTCATTATCGCGTACGTTGGGCTGCACACCGGTGCGCCGGGGCAGAGCACGGACGCGGCGCCGCGGACGAACGCGGTCTTTCCCGCGCCGAGGTCGCCGTAAAGCGCGACGAAATCGCCCGGCCCGAGCTTTTCCGCAAGCTCCGCGCCGGCCTTTTCGGTCTGACCGACGTCTTTCGAATATATGATCAACCGGCTCGCCTCCCCCCCGATGCTGTTTCCGGCATTATAGCACACAAAGTGTAAAAAAGTAAAGACCTTTACAAAAAATTTTTTTATGGGGGTGTACAAAAGTGAAAAAATAGTGTATAATAGCAGTCAGACGGCGGTTTTTCGCCGGTTCTGCATATTTGCCGCGGGCCGATAATAGTATTTATCAGTTTATCGTTCGGAGGTCTATCATATGCAGAACGGATTTGTGCCGGAGGGCTGTCTGTACGGCACGGCTGAAAACACGGAGTATATAAGAAGCGAAGCCGGACTGCGCCTCGCCGCCGTAACCGGCAGGATCCTCGAGGCGGTCGCGGTGAGATGCGGACGCGATCTCGATCTGATCGTCGATCTCGGCGCCGTCACCGGCGTCATCCCGAAGGGTCAGACCGTGTACGCTGAGGGCGAGGAGATAAAGGATATCGCGGTCATCTCGCGCGTCGGCAAAGCCGTCTGCTTCACCGTCGGCGGATTCGCCGAGGAGAACGGCAGACGCACGGCGATACTGTCGCGCGCACAGGCTCAGAAAAACTGCGTGGACGGTTATCTGTCGTATCTGCAGAGCGGCGACGTCATAAAATGCCGCGTGACGCATACCGAGAAATTCGGCGCGTTCGTCGACGTCGGATGCGGCGTCCCGGCGCTTTTGCCGGTCGATCGGATATCGGTTTCACGGATCTCTTCGGCGTCCGACAGATTAAGAGTCGGAGACGATCTGCGCTGCGTGGTCAACCGCGTCGAGCGCTCGCCGCTGCGCATCAGCCTTTCACTGCGCGAGCTTCTCGGCACGTGGGAGGAAAACGCGGCGTGCTTCAGCGCCGGTCAGACGGTGCGCGGTGTCGTGCGCGGCGTGGAGCCGTACGGCGTATTCATAGAGCTGGCGCCGAATCTGTCGGGCTTGTCCGAATACAGGGACGACGTGCTGCCGGGAGACGAGGTAGCGGTGTTCATCAAAAGCATGGATCCGGCGAAAATGAAGATCAAGCTTGTCGTCGTCGGGAAGACCGGAAGAGCCGCGCCGCGGCCGCTGCGGTACTTCGTGCCGGAGGAGCTGTGCCACGTTTACAGCTTTATTTATTCCACTAAGGACAGTAATAAACTCATAAGGACCGATTTTTGACATAACGAAAGGAAGTTGAAATGAAATCAAGGATCATTGCCTGTCTTCTCGCCGTGCTTCTTGTGGCGGGGATGACGTCGTGCGATAAACTGAACGAGCTGATCGATCCGTTCCGCTCGGAACAGGAGACGGAAACGGAGCCCGAAACGGTGCCGGAGACGTTCGAGATAATTCACGCGGACTATACCGATCCGATCACGGGAGAGCCGACCGAGACCGATCTGTCCGGCTCGCGCCCGATCGCGATCGTGATAAAGAACGACAGGGTCGCGTCGCCGCAGTTCGGACTGTCGCGCGCCGCCGTCATTTACGAGGCGCTGGTAGAGGGCGGTCTGACGAGATTTTTAGCGGTTTATTCCGATATCGGCAAGCTCGACAAGGTCGGACCGGTCATCGACTCGCGCTCGTATTTCTACGATTTCGCGACGAATCACAACGCCGTGTTCGTACAGGCGGGCACGACGACTGAGGGCAACAAGATCCAGGTCGAGCGCGGCATCACGGCTCTAGACGCGATCGTCGGCGATATGAGCCCGGGCTTCTACCGCGACGCGACGCTGAAAACGACGCGCGGTTCGGAGAACAGCATAGTCACCGACAGCAACGGTCTGCGTTCGAGAGCGAATTCCTTCGGCGTAAAACTTAAGGTCGACGTTCAGATGTCCCCGTATTCTGTCGAGGATTATCTGGAGAACAGGGATATGACCGGCGGCAATTACTGCACGCATTTAAGCATTCCTTTCTCGGCGAATATGACGGTGGAATACTCTTATTCCACGCTGACAAACACCTATTCGAGATCGCAGTACGGCGAACCGCATCTCGATGCGTCGACGGGTAAGCAGCTGGCATTCACGAACCTGATGATACTTATCTGCGATTACATCACGGTAAACACCAAGACCGGTGAGATGAAGATAATCAACTCCGGCAGAGGGAGCGGATACTACGTTTACGGCGGCAGCGTCATCATGATAACCTGGCAGAGAACGAACGGCGCCACGCCGATAAAACTGTACGAGGCGGACGGTATAACGCCGCTGCGCATCGCGTCGGGCAACACGTATATCGCCGTAGCCTCGCCGAAGCTCTCCGGCAAGATCAGCTTTGAATGAGGTGCGCCGTGAAAAATTACGAGATAGTGATGACCGGATCACCGGTCGATTTCAGAAAAGCGCGGATCGCGCCGATAAACAACTACGTATGGGGCGGGGAATACCGCCCGGAAGCGTACGCGAGGCTCGCGTTCGTGCCGGGCGACGGCTTTTACGCGAGGCTGACGGTGAAGGAAACTCAGCCACGCGCCGTGTATCACAACGACATGGACCCGGTCTATAAGGACAGCTGCCTCGAGTTTTTCGCCGCGTATAAACCCGGCGGCTATATAAATTGCGAGATGAACGCGAACGGCGCGATCCTGTCAGCATACGGCGCCAAAAGAGACGGGCGCGTGCCGCTCGGTAAGATCTGCGGCAAATTCCCGGAAGTTACCGCGAAAAGATACGGCGACCGCTGGTCGGTCACGGTCCGTATCGGGCTCGACATCATAAAAGCCGTATACGGCGACGACGGCTTCGCCGAAGGCGACGTCATTTACGGCAATTTCTATAAATGCGGCGACGACACCGACGCGCCGCATTACGGCAGTTTCGCTCCGGTCGGCACGGAAAGACCGGACTTCCACAGACCGGAATTCTTCGTCCCGATGATACTGACGAAGATTTAATTGCGATAAATCGACAAAGAAAAAGGGCTGTTTACATAACAGTCCTTTTATCATTTAATCGCGTTATTTTCCGAGCGCTTCGTCCTTTTTGTCGAAGTCGAGCGTCAGCTCGTAGTCGCCGAGGTGCTTCATCATGAAGCCGTTCTTCTTGTATTCTTCATAGTCGAACGCCTCGAGCTCGTCGATCGCCAGCTTGTGGAATTCATAGAAATTGTGCCACCATTCCCAGCCGGAGCCGAGAGAATTCGACAGATACGAATCGGCGATGTCGCACGCCGTCTGCGGCGCTACGTAGAACGCGCCCATGGCGAGGACGTTGACGCCGTTTCCGGTGATCGCGCGCGTCGCCGCAGGCAGGCTCTCAACGACGCCCGCGTGGACGTGCGGGCATTTGCTCGCCGCGATATGTATGCCCATACCGGTGCCGCAGAAGAGAAGAGCACGCTCGAAATTGCCTTCGGAGATCTGTGCGCCGACTCGCAGACCGACGCGGTGGAACATGTTTTCGGTATCGTTCGGATCGCTGTCCTTCGTGACGCCGAGGTCGGTTATCTTCCAGCCCTTTTTGGTCAGATGCTCGACCACGACTTCCTTCAGCGGGAATCCCGCGAAATCCGCGCCTACGACAAGGTATTTGTCTTTTATTGTTTTCATACTACGCCTCCGTGTTTTTATTCTGTTTTAAGTTTAACACATAAGAGGTGAAATGTCAAGAGAATTGAAAAATATGAGCTCCGAATTTGCTCGATCCTTTATTCAAATCGTTCTGCAAACATGAATTTATCGATATCGTATTATCACATTTTCATCGCCCAACTTGACCCAGTAGTAAATTTTGTCTTTCCAACAGTCGCACGTATCCTTATAGAAGGTCAACTCATTATCCCTCAGAAACTCAACCAATTCCAAGGCGGTTCTTTTTGCTTCACCGGATAAGTTTTCCTCAATGTAGGTTTTAATTTGCTTTGTCATTTGACACCTATACCTTTCAAAACCTCGTTGGTAGTAATACCGTCATATGTGTAAGGAAGTTCCTCCATAGTAAACGGCAATGGTACCGCACCTTCGAGTTTTATAAGCTTGTAATTTGTTCTGAGTTTGTCAGCTTTTCTGATAATAGACTCTCGTATGGATGGTTTCTTTATCGCTTCCGCATTCAGAAGAACATTTTCAAGATTCCCGAACTCGCATAGCAACATAGACGCTGTTTTCGGTCCGACCTTATCGGCACCTTTAATGTTATCAGAAGCATCGCCTGTAAGGGATTTGAAGTCTGCATACTGACTTGGTTCAATGCCGAATTTCTCCCTCAGGTACGCAGGGGTACAGATAACGGTATTATCACCCCGATATCTGAGAATTGATACGTTCTCGGTGATGAGCTGGAAGAAGTCGCTGTCAAAGGAAGCAACTATTACTTCGGTTTTATCGCCGTATGTATGAACATAGCCTGCAATCCAGTCATCGGTTTCACAGACTGTGGTCTCCGTATGCTTGATGCCCATATAATTGAGCGCAGCGTACACATCAGGAAGCTGTGAGAATGGCGAATCTTCCTCAGGTGTCTGACTGTAATCGACACGGTTTGCCTTATAGTCGGCGTTCAGCTCGGTACGTTCATTCTCGTGCTCACCATCAAATAAAACCGCAATGTGTGTCGGCTCGGTTCTGCGGATGATTTTGAGCAGCGCACCAACAAATCCAAGGGTACCTTGGATTGCTTTGCCTTCTGAATTTGTTATTCTCGACGGCATTCCGAAAAACATTTGGAACAGTAGATTGCTGCCGTCAACTATAAGTAGTCGATTCATCTCTTTCACCGGTATTCATTATTTTTTGCTTACAGCTTTTGTTACCACTCCTCGATCAGAGCATCCTCGACAAATCCCGATTAGTCGATTTCTTCTTTTTATTATATCGCAGAATTGTGAATAAGTCAATCCGGGAAAAAGTGAAGTTTGCGGTGAGGACGAAATCAGCCGTTGTTGATCTTCTTTTCAATCGTAACACACGATGACGTGAGCATTCTTTGAATTCTTCCACAGAGATTTCGCAGAGTTTTAAAAGTCTGCTCGTCGATCGCGCTTGTGTTCAAAAGCATTTTCAGCCAACTCTCGGTCTCGACGCACTCTTTTCGCGCAATCTTGAATTTGGAAAGCATATCGGGAAGACTCTGCGGGTACTGCGCCTCCGCGATATTCGCAAAAACGCTTGACGACGATTTGCGGAGCTGAAAGACGGCGTTTGCGTTGCTTTTAATGGATTTGCAAAGCGCTTCACATTTTGATGCAAGTTCTTCGGAATAGTTAAGCAATAAGTTTTCGGCATAGCGATCGGTACCTCCGTTTCAAATCAGCGCGAAGCGCTGCCTGTAATCACTTGCCAACGGCAAGTGGATGTAATCAGTCCGTCAGGACTGTATGTAATCAACCCGAAGGGTTGTATGTTATCAAGCCGCCTTAGTCAGCACATACAAGCGCTTGCGCGCTTGATTACATACCGCTTCGCGGATTACATACAACGCGCAAGCGCGTTAATTACATACCAAGCCTGGCGGCTTGAATAAAAAAATCAGCAACCGCGGTTGCTGATTTTTTTGGCTGCGGCACTAGGATTCGAACCTAGGTAATGACGGAGTCAGAGTCCGTTGCCTTACCGCTTGGCGATGCCGCAATATTCAGTTGCAGGCGCTATTATAGCAAAAAAAACCATGTTTGTCAAGAGGTTTTCGCAAAAAAAATAATTTTGTTCCGCCCCGCCGCAAACGCCCCCGTGCGTTATCAGAAAAATCCCCGTTTGCTTGTATTTACGCGGATTTTTGTTTACATCAGTCTGTTGATTAAGTTTAAAATCTAAGGTATAATCAAATCAAGAATACTGAAAAGGGATCGGATCATGCAGATTTACAGACAGGGAAGATTCAAGGGAGAAAGAGCGCTCTACGGCATCGACGGCGTGCGCGTCGAGGACAGCGTCTTCGATGACGGCGAGTCGCCGCTGAAGGAGTGCCGGAACGTAGACGTGTCATATTGTCTGTTCCGCTGGAAATATCCGCTCTGGTACTGCGAAAACGTGAAAGCCGCGCACTGCACGTGGTTTGAAATGGCGCGCGCCGGAGTGTGGTATTCGCGCGATCTCGATATCAGCGATTCCGTGATCGAGGCTCCGAAGAATTTCAGAAGATGCATAAATCTTTCGCTTACCGACGTCACTTTCCACAACGCGGAGGAGACGCTGTGGCACTGCGAAGGCGTGAAGCTGAAGAACGTCGCCGCCGCGAAAGGCCCGTATTTCTGCATGAACAGCCGCAACATCGACGTTGACGGTCTGACGCTCGACGGAAACTATTCGTTCGACGGCACCGAAAACGTCGTGATAAAAAATTCCCGCCTGCTTACCAAAGACGCGTTCTGGAACAGCAAAAACGTGACCGTTCGCGATTCGTTCATCTCGGGCGAATATCTCGGCTGGAATTCGAAGGATCTGACGCTGATAAACTGCACGATAGAAAGCCTTCAGGGCATGTGCTATATTGACAATCTGAAGATGATAAACTGCAAGCTGATAAACACGACGCTGGCGTTCGAGTATTCGACGGTGCAGGCGGAGATAACCGGCTTTGCCGACAGCGTTTTCAACCCGAAGAGCGGGACGATAAAAGCCGAGCACATAGGCGAGCTGATAATCGAGCGCGACAAGGTCGATCCCGCCGGGATCAAGATCATTTGCTCCGATATTGACAAAACTTCCGAAAGGCCGGAGTGGTTGAGATGAAATACGATTTCGATACGGTATACGACAGAAGAAAAACGGACAGCATCAAATGGAAGGTCGGTGAAAACGAGCTTCCCATGTGGGTCGCCGATATGGATTTCAAAACGGCGCCCGAGATAATCGAGGTCCTGCAAGCCCGCGTCGCGCACGGCATTTTCGGTTATACCGACGTGACGGACGAGTGGTACGACGCGTATATCGGCTGGTGGCGCGACAGACACGGATTCACCATGGAGCGCGAAGGGCTGATGTTCTGCACAGGCGTCGTCGCCGCCATTTCAAGCATCGTCAGAAAACTGACGACGCCGAACGAAAACGTGCTGCTGCTGACGCCCGTGTATAATATATTTTACAACAGCACTATCAACAACGGTTGCCGCGTACTCGAATGCCCGCTCGTATATGATAACGGCGCGTATTCGATAGATTTTTGCGATCTTGAAGCAAAACTCTCCGATCCACAGACGACGCTGATGATAATGTGCAATCCTCACAACCCGGTCGGAAAGATCTGGGACAGGGAGACGCTCGGCCGCGTCGGCGAGCTGTGCGCGAAATATCACGTGATCGTGATCTCAGACGAGATACACTGCGATCTGACGGAGCCGGGAACGGAATACGTCCCGTTCGCGTCGGTGTCTGAGACTTGCATGAACAACTGCATAATGTGCGTCGCGCCGACGAAAACGTTCAATCTCGCGGGCGTCAAAACTTCCGCTATATACGTCGCGGATCCGACGCTGCGCCATAAAGTCAACCGCGCAATAAATACCGACGAGGTCGCGGAACCTAACGCGTTCGCAACAGTCGGTGCGATCGCCGCGTTCACAAGAGGCGGCGAATGGCTCGATCAGCTGAGAGCGTACGTCGCAGAAAACAGACGGATATTCGGCGATTTCATAAAGGAAAACGTTCCGGCCGCGTCGCTCGTGAAAGGTCAGGCGACGTATCTGCTGTGGCTCGATATATCGAAGGTCGGACCGAGCAGGGAAGTAGCCGCTTATATCAGAAAGACCACCGGGCTGTTCATAACCGCCGGCGCCGTGTACGGGAAAGGCGGAGAAGGCTTCCTTCGCATCAATATCGCTTGCCCGAGACAGACGCTGCTCGACGGCCTGCGCAGACTGAAGGCGGGAATCGACGGATATATGGCGGACAAAAATAAATGATACCGGCCGCGCCGGAAATAAGAAAAGTCCTTTTGTCATCGGGCAAAAGGACTTTTTATCTGATCAAACGGGGATATCAGCCGCCCCGGAATATTTTTCCGGCGTGGTCAAAATCCGGGACGATTATTTCATATTTCACTTGCCAAAAGGCAAATTTCGTTGAAAAAACCACGCCGAAGCGTGGTTTTTTCTGGTGACCCGTAGCAGATTCGAACTGCTGTTACAGCCGTGAAAGGGCCGTGTCTTAACCTCTTGACCAACGGGCCGTTATGGTAGCGGAAGTTGGACTTGAACCCACGACCTACCGGGTATGAACCGGTTGCTCTAGCCAACTGAGCTATTCCGCCATAGCAGATTCTTTCGGATTGCTTGTGCATTATATCACAATCAAAGCCTTTTGTCAACCCCTTTTTTCAAAAATTTCGCCCCCGATTTTCCGAAATTATGACCTTATCGTAAATACTTTTTGATGAATGGGAAAAAAAGTTGACAAATGCGATGTCTTGCGCTATAATATATTTTGTATTACTATATTGTCTACTCGAAAAGGATATCTGAAAAATGCTTAAAAGTATGACGGGCTACGGCAGAGCCAGGAAGAATATCGACAACTGCGATATAACGGTCGAGATAAAGTCAGTGAACAACAGGACGCTCGATGTCTCCGTGAAGCTGCCGCGCGCCTACACTTTCGCGGAGGAGAGGATCAAACCGCTCCTGCTCGAATACGGCATCAACCGCGGAAAGCTCGACGTTTACGTCAGCGTCGACGTTCCGGCAAATGAAGGAGCGACGCTGACGCTCGACAAAGAGTTCGCGGCTCAGTACGTCGACGCGCTGCGGACGCTTCGCGACGAATTCTCGCTTCCCGACGACATAACGACGATGAAGGTCGCCGAGAACAGGGACGTTTTCACAATCACCAAAAAAGAAGACGATCTCGAAGCGGACTGGGAGCGCATAAAAACGGTACTCATTGAAGCCGCCGGCAAATTCGACGCGGCGCGCGCCGCCGAAGGGCAGAGGCTCGTGGCGGACGTGAAAACTAAGCTCGAGACGGTGTCGTCGCTCGTCGACGACGTCGAATCGCGCGCCGGAGACGCCGTGAAGGAATACGAAGCTCGTCTGTACAAGAAACTCAAAGAGACGCTTTCGGAGACCGGAGTCGCGGCGGACGAGAGCAGAGTGCTCACAGAGTGCGCCATATTCGCCGACAGGGTCGCCACGGATGAAGAGACCGTCCGTCTGCGCTCGCATATCAAGGCGTTTTACGACACGCTCGACGGCGACGGACCCGCGGGACGAAATCTCGATTTCTGGTGTCAGGAGATGAACCGCGAGGCGAACACGACCGGCTCGAAGGCGCAGAACGCCGCGATCACCGCTGACGTCGTGGCGATCAAATGCGAGATCGAGAAGATCAGGGAACAGATACAGAATATAGAGTGAGGCAAAAGTTATGAAATTCATCGGTATCGGTTACGGCAGCATGGTGTCGGGCGACAGAATAATAGCCGTGTGTTCGCCCGAATCCGCGCCGGTCAAACGCATGGTGAGCGACGCGAAGGACAGCGGCAGGCTCATCGACGTGACGTGCGGCAAAAAAACGAAGGCGGTCATCGTCACCGACAGCGATCATATAATCCTGTCGGCTCTGTCGGCGGAGTCGCTTTCCGAAAAGCTTGACGCAGCGGAGGAATGATAATGAAAAAAGGAACGGTATTCGTCCTGTCCGGCCCCGCCGGCTCGGGCAAAAGCACGGTGCGCGAAGCGCTTATGTCGCGCGGGCTTAATTTCCATTATTCCGTCTCGGATACGACGCGCAAGCCGCGCGCCGGAGAGGTCAACGGCGTGGATTACAACTTCATCACCCGAGAAGAGTTTGAAGAGGGCATAGCGCGCGGCGACTATTACGAGCACGCGAAGTATACCGGCGAGTATTACGGCACGCCCGTCTCGCAGCTCGAACCCTATATCGAGTCCGGCGTCAACGTCATCCTCGAGATCGAGGTCGACGGCGCGATGCAGGTCAAAAAAAGAGACAAAAACGCGGTGCTCGTGATGCTTTTGCCGCCGTCGTTCTCCTGTCTTGAAGCGCGTCTGCGCGGACGCGGCACCGAGACCGAGGAGAAGATCCGCAGAAGACTCGCGCGCGCACGTGCCGAGGTCCTGCATTTCGACAAATACGATTATTTTCTGCTGAACGACGACGACGGCGTCGAAGCCTGCGTCCGTCAGCTTGAGATAATAGCAGAAGCACAATCATACAGGACCGGGAACTACCCGGATTTCCCGACGAAATTCTTCAATACCTGAACAAGGAGAAAAAGCAATGATAAAACCTTCAATCGAAGAACTCACCAAGGACAACAAGTACAACCGCTACGAGCTGGTAATCGCCACCTCCAAATGCGCGCACATCGTTACAGACGAGTACGTTGAGCAGAGAGAAGAGGCGGAGAGAAAAATCACGGCGAAGGAGACGGACAAACCGCTCGCTTCCATGATCGACCCCGAGCTTCGTGACGAAAAGGCCGTCAAGAACGCGATAAAGATGCTCTACGACGGAGAATACGGGATAGTTGAGGAAACAAGACCCAAATAATGAGGATAGCCACCGTAAAGCTGCTTTCGCTTCCGTACGACTGTGACAACGGTTACGGATACATCGCAGGCGACGACGCTTTTGTCGGCGCCTTCGTCTGCGTTCCGTTCGGAGCGGGCAACCGCGTGAGCATAGGCGTCGTCACCGGAATCGAGGAGGATTCGGAGCCTGTGATCGCGTATAAGAACATCGACCACGTTTACGGGAGGTTCTATTCGCTCGACCCCGGTATGCTCGGCCTCGTCTCGTTTATTGAGGAGACGACTTTGTGTGCCTTCGGCGACGCCGTCCGCGCCGTCTTTCCGACGGCGATCCTCGGCACGCTCGACGAGATATACGAGGCGACCGACA
>JAFZRM010000026.1 GCA_017619885.1 Clostridia bacterium
ACAGAACGGCTCAAAGAAAAATACCCGTCCGCGCAGTGCACCGACGCGCGCGTCAACGTCGTCTGCCCCGCTCTTTTCGAGGCTTATCCCGACGCGGCGCACATGGCGAAGGCGGACCCGGACGACGTCGGAAAATACATATTCTCCTGCGGGCTCTACAACAGCAAGGCGAGGGACCTCGTCGGCATGTCCGCGCGCATAACGGACGTATACGGCGGCAAAGTTCCGGATAATATGGAAGATCTTCTGACGCTGCCCGGCGTCGGACGCAAGATCGCCAACCTTATTTTAGGCGACATTTACGGAAAGCCCGCGATAGTCGCCGACACGCACTGCATCCGCATCGCTTCGCGCCTCGGTATGTGCGGGGAAGGCAAGCCGCTGTCGCCCGAGAAGACGGAAAAAGAGCTTTCCGCGATAGTGGAGCCCTGCGAGCAGGCGGATCTGTGCCACCGCCTCGTCATGTTCGGGCGCGAGATCTGCTCCGCGCGCTCCCCGCGGTGCGGCGAGTGCATTTTGTCCGACGTTTGCGAAAACCGTCTTGACACGGCGCAAAACAAGTAGTATAATAACTTTGTAATATAAATAAAAGAAGGACGCTTCAATGAAAAACACGGTATACATGCTGAATTCGACGAGCAACAGACAGATGAACTCTTTCATCGTGACGACCGAGGAAGGCGGTCTTATAATGATCGACGGCGGCTACGCCTTCGACGCGGAGAAGCTTTTGTCAAAGCTGCGCGAGATATCGGGGCAGGACGTGCCGCATATCGACGCGTGGTTCCTCTCCCACGCCCACGACGACCACATCTCGGCGTTTGTCGAAATCGTGCGGCACCATCAGGGCGAAGTCAACTTCGACCGCGTGTATTACAATTTCCCGTCGTACCAGTTCTTTGACAAAAACGAGAACTGGGAGGCGCACACCGTCGCGGAGTTCTACGCCGCGCTTCCTGAATTTGCCGATAAGATCTGCATCGTGACGCAGGGCGACGAATACGTGATAAAAGGCGCGAAATTCGAATTTCTGTACACCACCGACCCGGTATACACCGGCAACGCCGTGAACGAGTCCACCTCCGTTTTCAGAATGACGCTCGGCAAAAAGACCGTTATGTTCCTCGGCGACCTCGGCTGGGACGCCGGCAAGAAACTGCTTGCCATGCACGGCGACAAACTGAAGAGCGACATGGTGCAGATGGCGCACCACGGTCAGAACGGCGTCGAGCGCGACGTATACGAGGCGATAGCGCCGACGGCGTGCATCTGGTGCACTCCCGACTGGCTCTGGAACAACGACGCCGGAAAGGGCTACAACACGCACGTGTTCAAGACCGTCATCGTGCGCGGCTGGATGGAGGAGCTCGGCGTGAAAGAGCACTACGTCGCAAAAGACGGCGACCAGACTATAAGGCTTTGAAAGAGTTTATCATAAACGGCAACGACGCGGGCCAGCGCCTCGACAAATTCATATCGAAAACGCTGAAAACGCTGCCTCAGTCGCTTTTATACAAGGCGATACGCACGAAAAAGATCAAAGTCAACCGCAAGCGCGCGGAGCCGGGAACGGTTTTGCAGGCGGGCGACTCGGTTTTGTGTTTTCTGCCGCCGGAGTTTTTTGATGAAAAATACGAAAACGATCCGTTTCTTTCTCTGACGCCGGATCTGTGCATCGTATACGAGGACGAAAACGTAATAGTGTGCGACAAACGGCCGGGGCTTTTATGCCACCCGGACGATCACGGCGAGCAGATAACGCTGATCGAGCATATTAAGGCGTATCTGTACCGCAAGGGCGAATACGACCCGGATTCCGAGAACTCGTTCGTCCCGTCGCTGTGCAACCGCATTGACCGCAACACCGGCGGGCTCGTCATCGCGGCGAAAAACGCCGCCGCGCTGCGCGATATGAACGAGATGATACGGCAAAAGACCGTCAGCAAGTTCTATCTCTGCGCGGTCCACGGCGTACCGCAGCCCCCCGAGGCGATTCTTACCGCGTATCTTTACAAGGACACGAAAAACAACACCGTGACGGTCTACGACAAACCGAAGCAGGGGCGCGTCAAGATAGTCACCGGATATAAGGTGCTTAAGAAAAAAGACGGGAACAGCCTGCTCGAGGTGAGACTTTTCACCGGCAAGACTCATCAGATACGCTCGCATCTGTCATACATAGGTCATCCGCTTCTCGGGGACGGGAAATACGGCGTTAACCGCGACGACAAAAGGCAGGGCTACAAATATCAGGCGCTTTACTCCTACAAGCTTTGCTTTGACCGCGGGCTCGGCGATCTGTCGTATCTGACCGGCAAAATACTGTCTGTTGACGAGGATAATATATGGTTTTACGGAGATTTCCGGTAAAGTTTTCCATGCTGCTTATAAGCGCGATACTGACGGGCCTTTGCTTTGCGTGGTATAAGGCCGGCTTTATCGCGTTTTTCACACTGATACCGACTTTTCTGATCCTCTTGTCCGAGGCCGACTCTCCGAAGAAAAATCCGGTTCGCTTCTACGGCTACGGTTACTTCTGGGGCGCGGCGTTTTTCGCGACCGTTTTCCACTGGTTCCGGTATCAGTATCCTCTTGAATATCTCGGCTTCAGCAAAGCCGAGGCGATCATTTACGTGGCGCTGACCTGGTTCGGCTCGGGACTGCTTCTGTCCGTGATCCTCGCGCTGTTCCACTTGTCACTCGGACTTTTCCTGCGCAGCGGACTTTGCAGACGGCACAGATTCCTTATGATCCCCTTCTCCGCCGCCGCGTACGTTCTGGTCGAATTCGCGTTCACGCTCGGCAGTCTGGCGACGCCGTGGGCGCGGCTCGCGATAACTCAGCAGAGCAACATCCTTTTCATACAGACCGCGTCCGTGTTCGGCTCGTATTTCATCTCATCGCTTATCGTCGCGGTAAACGCCGCGCTCGCGCTCGGTTTATACACGCTGATTTTCGATAAAAACAAAAAAGCCGCCGGCATACTCGCCGCCACCGCCGCCGCGATGCTGATCCTCAACACCGCCGCGGGCGCCGTTCTTTACGTCGCGGACGACGCGGCCGAGGACAGCTCGAACTGCGCGTCCGTCGCCGCCCTGCAGGGCAATATGATCTCGGGCAGGGCCGATCTGCCGCTCGACGAGACGGTCGATCTGTTCCTTCAAATGTCACAGGAGCGCATAAACGAGGCCGTTACGGACCTGATCGTCATGCCGGAGGGCTGTTTTTCGATGGACGTCGAAAGGCGCGGCGACGTACTGGCGAGGCTGACGCAGTTCTGCGTCGATCACAACGTCAGCATCATTTTCGGCGCGTACGAGCACGCCGAAGACGGGTTTTACAACGTGACGTGGTGCATCTCTAACGGCGGAGAACTGAGCGGTCCGTACCGCAAACAGCATCCCGTGCCGTTCGGCGAATTCACGCCGGCGCGCGATCTGATCCTCGCCGTCATGCCGTTCCTTGAGGACGTGACGAACATCGGCGACGACCTGAGCGCCGGGAAAGACAGCGCCGTTTTTGAAACGGGTTGGGGCACGGTCGGCGCGTTCATCTGCTTTGACTCGGCGTTTGAAAACATCGGTTACGAGGAGACGCGCAAGGGCGCTCTGATCCTTACAGAGTCGACGAACGACAGCTGGTGGATGGACTCGTCTCAGCTGTACGAGCACAACGGTCACGCGGTGCTGCGAGCCGTGGAGTCGCGCCGTTATTACGTACGCTCCGCCTCCGCCGGATACTCGACGCTGATCGATCCGCGCGGCAGGATAGTCGACTCGGTCCCGGCGCTGACCGCGGGCTTCGCCTCGGGCGACGCGGCGCTGCGCGGCGATCTCAGCTTCTACCACAGAACGCCTTATCTGTTCCCCGCCGTCTGCGCGATCATAGTCGCCGGCGGCTTCGTCTGGGCGCTGATCTGCAAAATCCGCGCAAAACGGCGCTGTTTTTAAAACGTAAACCGTAATGGTCTTGCATTTTTCAAATTTTTAATATAATATTATAATATAACTCACTCAAAGGGATACCGCATGAAAAACATAAAGATCGGTTTCGTTTCTCTCGGCTGTGCGAAAAACCAGCTCGACACGGAAGTCATGCTCAACATACTCGCCGACGAGGGCTTCGAGATAACGAACGAGGAAGCCGAGGCTGACGTCATCATAATCAACACCTGCGCGTTCATCAACGACGCCAAGCAGGAGGCGATAGACAACATACTCGACGTCGCGTGGTTCAAAAAGCACCGGCACCTGAAAAAGATAATAGTGACAGGTTGCCTCGCGGAGCGCTACCGCGAGCAGATCTTCGAGCAGATGCCCGAGGTCGACGCGCTCGTAGGCGTCGGTTCTATCAAAAAGATCGCCGAGGCGGTAAGGCTGTCGCTCTCCGGAAAACGCTATTCGAGCTTCGAGGATAAGAACACGTCCGAGCTCGGCGGAGGCAGGATGCTCACGACGCCGCCTTACGCCGCGTATCTGAAGGTCGCCGAGGGCTGCGACAACCGCTGCACCTACTGCGCGATCCCGCTCATCCGCGGCAGGTTCCGTTCGCGCCCGATCGAAGAACTTGTGGAAGAGGCGAAGCTGCTCGAAGCGGACGGCTGCAGGGAGCTGTCGCTAATCGCGCAGGACACGAGCCGCTACGGACTTGATCTGTACGGCAAGTATTCTCTGCCGGAGCTGATCCGGCGCATATGCGAACAGACGTCGATACCGTGGATCAGACTGCTTTATCTGTATCCGGACAAGATCACGGACGAGCTCGTCGCCGAGATCGCGAAAAACGACCGCGTCGTGAAATACGCCGACATACCGATACAGCACATAAACGACGAGGTCCTTCAACGGATGAACCGCCACGGCGACAGGAAGACGATAGAAGACGCGATAAAGCGTCTGCGCGCCGCCGTGCCCGGCATAACGCTGCGCACAACGGTGATCGCCGGCTTCCCCGGAGAGACCGACGCGCAGTACGAAGAACTCTGCGAATTCATAAAAGAGACGAAATTCGACCGCCTCGGCGCCTTCGCATATTCGCGCGAGGAGGACACGCCGGCGTACGATTTCGACGGCCAGATCGACGAGCAGGTCAAGCAGGACCGCGTCGACGGCATCATGGCGCTCCAGTCCGAGATAAGCGAAGCGCTCAACAAAAAGAAACTGCGCACGACCGTAAAAGTCCTCTGCGAGGGCTTCGACGGCGCCACGGGCGCGTACGTCGGCCGTTCCGAAGCGGACGCGCCGGACGTTGACGGAAAGATATTCTTCGATCTTGACAGAGGTCAGCACCTGCACAAAGAGGGCGATTTCGTATCCGTCCGCATTACGGATTGCTACGAATACGATCTCGTCGGCATAAGCAAGAAAGGATAAGAATATGTCTGAAAAAAAGAAGACCGCAGGCAAAGTCATAAACCTGCCCAACACGCTGACGCTGATCCGCATAGGACTCGTCCCGCTCATAGTCGTATTTATCCTCATCCAGTGGAACGACAAGATCGTCTGGAACGTAATCACCGCGTGCGTATTCGTCATCGCCGCTCTGACCGACCTTTTCGACGGCGCGATAGCAAGGGGCACGAATCAGGTCACGAGCTTCGGCAAGTTCCTCGATCCGATCGCGGACAAAATGCTGATACTCGGCTCTCTGATAGCCCTCTCCGGCTCCGCGAGATTCTCTTATCTGAGCCTCGCGCTCGTCGTATCCTCTCTTATAATACTTCTGCGCGAATTCACGATCACCTCGATCCGCATGGTCGCGTCAAGAGAGGACGGCACCGTGATATCGGCGAATTTCGCCGGCAAATTCAAGACGGCGTTTTCCTGCGCCGCGGTCGTCATAATCCTGCTCGAGGAAGTCATTTTCCGTGACGGCGGACTGCTCGGCGTTCATCTGCTCTCTTACGCCGCGCTCGCGATCTCCGTGATCCTCACGGTGTGGTCCGGCATCACCTATATGATAAAATACTTCTCTTACATAGACCCGAGAAGATGATCAGCCTCTATTATTCCGAACCGGGAAGTATCAGCATAAGAGAGCTTTACGAACGCGCCGATACTAACTCGAGGAAGATATTCGACGAATCCGAAAAAGAGCTGACCGCGTATCTGTCGCTTTTCTGCCGCGTGCTGACCGACGTCGGTCTTGCCGATCTCGGCGCCGACCCCGATCAGATCACGGTCGTAAAGAACGAATACGGCAAGGAATACGTACAGGACCGCGGGATATACTATAACGTTTCGCACACCGCAGGGATCGTATGCTCCGCCGTGTCGGATCACGACGTCGGCGTAGACTGCGAAACCGTGCGCGAGATCGACTACGAAGCGCTGTCGAAGCGGTTTTTCACGCAGCCCGAATACGAGCGCATAAAAGGCGCCGCCGATCCTGCCGACGAGTTTTTCCGCATCTGGACGAAAAAGGAAAGCTACGTCAAATTCACAGGCGAGGGCTTTTCGCGCCCGCTGTCGTCGTTTGACGTCGCGGATATCGAAGACATTCAGACGACGCTTCGCATCGGCAACACGTATATAACCCTGACGGGCGACGTCACGCACGTCAAGTTCATCAAGGAAGGAAGAAGAAAATGATAATCAAACCTCGCGGCACCTCGGATATACTTCCGAAGGACGCCCCGATCTGGCAGGATATAGAAAAAACGGCGCGCGACACCGCCGAGCTTTACGGATACGGCGAGATCAGGTTCCCGACGTTCGAGTCGACGGAGCTTTTCGCCCGCGGCGTCGGCGACACGACGGACGTGGTACAGAAGGAAATGTACACGTTCGAGGACAAGGACGGCAGAAGCATGACCCTGCGTCCCGAAGGCACCGCCTGTGTCGTCCGCTCGGTCATTGAAAACGGGCTCGCCGGAGAGGCGATGCCGCTCAAGCTTTACTACTTCACGAGCTGCTTCCGCTACGAAAAACCGGCGGCGGGCAGGTTCCGCGAATTCTATCAGTTCGGCACCGAGCTCTTCGGCGCCGACACGCCCGCGTCCGACGCCGGCGTGATCTCGCTTGCCGACACGCTGCTGAAGCGCCTCGGCATCAAAAACGTACAGCTTTGCATAAACAATATAGGCTGCCGCAACTGCCGTCCCGCTTACCGCGAAGCGCTCGTCGCGTTCTTCACGGACAAGCAGGATCAGCTCTGCGAGACGTGCAGGGGCAGGCTCAAAACGAACCCGATGCGCATACTCGACTGCAAGAGCCCCGTGTGTCAGAGCATCGCGAAGGACGCGCCGAAGGTCACGGATTACCTGTGCGGGAAGTGCCGCGATCACAACGACAAACTATGCGCGTACCTGACCGACATGGGCATCGCCTTCACGCCGGATCCCGGCATCGTCCGCGGCCTCGACTACTACACGAAGACCGTGTTCGAGTTCATCGCGCCGATCGGCCGCGACGAGAAGACCGGCGAGGAAAAACGGCTCACGATCTGCGCGGGCGGAAGATACGACGGACTCGTCGAGGAGATCGGCGGTCCGAAGCTCCCCGGCATCGGCTTTGCCGCCGGTATGGACAGACTCGTCGCCGCGATGAGATACGGCAGCGCCGACGTCCCCTCGCCAGGGCTGCCGCAGATATATATCGCGCCGCTCGGCGACGCGGCGGTCGGCTTCGCCTCTAAGCTCACGCACGACCTGCGTCAGCGCGGGATCCGCGCCGAATGCGACGTCGTCGGACGCAGTCTGAAATCACAGATGAAATACGCCGACAAGATCGGCGCCGCGTACACGGTCATCATAGGCGAGGACGAGATGCAGACCGGGCGCGCGATACTCAAAAACATGAAAACAAGCGAGCAGACCGGGATCGGACTCGGCAGCATCGCCGACGTACTTTTAAAGGAAGGGCTTTGATATGTCACAGTTATTCAAACAGGAAGATAAAAGAACGCATTACTGCGGGGCGCTTTGCACCGCGGATATAGGCAAGACTGTCACCGTCTGCGGATGGGTGCAGAAGCAGAGGGACCTCGGATCGCTGATATTCATAGATATGCGCGACCGTGAAGGCGTCATACAGCTTTCTTTCGACGACAGCACGCCGAAGGACGTTTTCGATCTGGCGTTCACCGTCCGTTCCGAATACGTTCTGTCCGCGAAAGGCGTCGTCCGCGCCCGTTCCAGCGTAAACAAAAACATAAAGACCGGCGATATAGAGATAGCCGTCACGTCGATGAAGATCATATCCGAGGCTGAGACGCCTCCGTTCGAGATCACCGACAACACGACAGCGAAAGAGGATCTGCGCCTCAAATACAGATATCTCGACCTGCGCAGACCGGCGCTTCAGAACAACATCATAATGCGCCACAAGATCGCGATGGTCGCGCGCGAATACTTCTACCGCAACGGCTTCCTCGAGATCGAGACGCCCATGATGATCAAGCCGACGCCCGAAGGCGCGAGAGACTACCTCGTGCCGTCGAGGATCCACCACGGCAAGACGTACGCGCTCCCGCAGTCGCCGCAGATCTACAAACAGCTTCTGATGCTCTCGGGCTTTGACAGATACATTCAACTCGCGCGCTGCTTCCGCGACGAGGACCTGCGCGCCGACCGTCAGCCGGAATTCACGCAGATCGACCTTGAAATGTCGTTTGCGGACGAGTCCGACATCATGAACATCGTCGAGGGCTTCTTCTCCGAGCTGTTCGAAAGAGTCCTCGGGCAAAAGATCAGCCTCCCCATCCGCCGCATGACTTACCGCGACGCGATGGAAAAATACGGCAGCGACAAACCCGACCTGCGCTTCGGCATGCCGATAATCAACATCTCCGACGCGGTCGCGGGCATACCGTTCCCGCCGTTCTCCGACGCGCTGTCAAACAAAGGCTCCGTCCGCGCGATAGTCGCCGAAAACGGCGCCGCGGTGCTGACGCGCAAGGAGATGGACAAGCTCACCGAGACCGTCCGCGGTATCGGCGCGAAAGGCCTCGCGTACATCCGCTGGGTCGACGACGTCCCGTCCTGCCCGTTCTCCAAGTTCTTGGGCGAAGGCGATCTCAACCGAATTGTTTCCGCGCTCGGCATGAAGCGCGGCGACGCGGCGCTGATAATCGCCGACAAGGACAAGGTGACGCTGCCCGTGCTCGGTCAGCTGCGCAATATCGTCGCGCGTAAGCTCGATATGATAAAAGAAGGCTTTGAATTCACGTGGATCACCGAGTTCCCGTTCTTTGAATTCGACGAGGAATCCGGCAAATGGGTCGCGATGCATCATCCATTCACGATGCCGCTCGACGAATGTCTGCCGTATCTCGAATCCAACCCCGAGAGCGTGCGCGCAAAGGCGTACGACCTCGTGCTCAACGGCACCGAGCTGCTTTCCGGCTCGATCCGCATAACGAACGTGAAGCTGCAGCAGAAGATGTTCGAGCTGCTCGGCCTCACCGACGAGGAGATAGACGCGAAATTCGGCTTCCTCGTCGACGGATACAAATACGGCGCACCGCCGCACGGCGGCGCCGGCATAGGGCTTGACAGGATCTCCATGATAATGTGCGGCGCCGATTCGCTGCGCGACGTCGTGGCGTTCCCGAAGGTACAGAACGCGTCCGAGCTGATGTCCGGCTGCCCCGCCGCGCCGGATCCGCAGGCTCTGGCCGATCTCGCGGTCAAATTCACCGACGAAGAATAAAACAAATAAAGCATCTGAATTTTGTCAGGTGCTTTTTTAAATCTGTCCTTGACTGCGGGGCGGCGGCGTGATATAATCAAAGAAAAACAACGGAGAACGATAATGTATTCAATGTCAGAACCCTGGATCAAAGAGCGCGAAGCGACGCTCTGCACCT
>JAFZRM010000186.1 GCA_017619885.1 Clostridia bacterium
ACCGCGAGAGACGCCGCCTCGCGCAGTATCTGCTCCGGCACGCCCGCGGCGGATTTCATATTGCCGCCGTACGCGTTTATCGTCTCGATGACCTTCGGGTCGACGGACGACGCGCCGTGAAGCACGATCGGGTACTCGGGCATCAGTCTCTGTATCTCGCGCAGGATGTCCATGCGCAGCTCCGCCTTGCCCGCGAATTTATAGGCGCCGTGGCTCGTGCCGATCGCGATCGCCAGGCTGTCGCAGCCGGAAAGTTCCACGAACTTCACCGCGTCCGCGGGATCGGTGTAGAAGGCGTGTTCAGAGGAGACGTTGACCTCGTCCTCGATGCCGGCGAGTCTTCCGAGCTCCGCCTCTACCGTTACGTCGTAGTTGTGGGCGTATTCGACGACCTTCGCCGTCAGCTCAGCGTTCTGTTCGAACGGCAGATGCGACGCGTCGATCATGACGGACGAAAATCCGCTGTCGACGCACATCTTGCACGTCTCGAAATCGGGACCGTGGTCGAGATGCAGCGCCAGATCGACGCCGGTCTCCTCGACCGCCGCACGCACCATGGCGAGCAGATATCCGGGCCTCGCGTATTTCAGCGCGCTCGACGACACCTGAAGTATCACGGGGGAGGAGAGCTCCGCCGCCGCGTCGACGACCGCCTGGATTATTTCCATGTTGTTGATGTTGAAGGCTCCGATCGCGTAGCCGCCTCTGTAAGCCTTTTTGAACATTTCGCGTGTGTTTACTATAGCCATTATCTTATCTCCGTACAGATGATATTTTTTGTATTATAACACGTACCGCTTAAAAAATCAATATCATATTGTTACATTTCGTGGAGCAAAAACCGATATACGGCATACAATACAGTATAAAGACAGTGGAGGCGGATATGAAAAAGTGTAAAAACGTGTCGGGCGCCGTCACCGGCGCCGCGGTATGCTTCAGCGCCGGGGTGCTGCTGTCGTTCTTTTTGCCTTATTACGTTATGATAATAACGCTTTCGGTGCTGATACTCGTGATCTGTATATTCAACATACTGTGAGGTGAACTGTGAAAATTATCGTGATCAAGCCGCCGGCGGCGGTAGCCGGACTGCTCAGAGCGTTTCTGAAGAGCAGAAAATAAAGCGCGTCAGGCGCGCCGCCCCGCTTAACAGCGGGGCTTTTCCGCCGCGAAGCCGAAGACGCGAAGAAAAACCGCTCCGGAAGGCGGAAAACGTCCCCCGGAAACAGCTGTTTCCGGGGGACGCGCGCCGTCGGCGAAGCTCAGCGGCCGATCATTTTTATAAGCTCGGGCAAAACGGGCTCGAACTTCACGCCGTATCTGTGCTGCGGGTCGCCGTCCGTGTACTTTATGCAGGCGACGGTGTAGTCCGCGGCGATAGCGGCGGCATCGTAAGCGCTTTTGCCCTGAACGTACGCGCCGACGAACGCCGAAGCGTATACGTCGCCGGTGCCGTGGCTGCTCTGCGGCAGCTTTTCGTGCCTGTAATAGGCGAAACCGTTCACGTCGTGTACGGCGACGCCGGTCGTCTCCGCGTCGTAGCTGACGCCGGTCAGCACCACCGTCTTCGCGCCCATCGCCAAAAGCGCCTCAGTCAGCGATCTGATATAATCCTCGCCGTACGTCTCTTTATACCCGATCCCCGTCAGATACGACGCCTCGGTGATGTTCGGCAGGACGATATCCGCGCGCGAAACGAGCTTTTTCATCTCGTCGACGAACGCAAGATCGAACGCCGGGTAAAGTTTCCCGTTGTCCGCCATCGCGGGATCGACGACGGTGACGGCGCCGGGCTTCAGCAACGTGTCCGCTATATCGCAGACCATGCCGATCTGCTCCGCCGAGCCGAGATATCCGGTGTAAAGCGCGTCGAAGCTGATGCCCTCGCGCTTCCAGTGGGCGGCGATGCCCGGGATATCCCCCGTCAGATCGCGCACGGTAAAGCCGGTGAATCCGGCGGTGTGCGTCGACAGCACCGCCGACGGCAGAATGACCGTCTCAAGTCCGGCGGCGGAGAGTATCGGCAGCGCGACGGTAAGCGAGCACTGGCCGAAGCACGATATATCCTGTATGGTCAAAACTCTTTTGTAAGGCATTTTCAAAAACCCCCTTGACATATTTCGCAGTTTATTATACAATGATTTTGATAATATGAAATATTCAGATCCGGAGTTTTTTATATAACCAGATGAGATACAAAGTCGGAAAAAACTCAAAACAGCCCGCGTATATGCAGCTTTACGCGCAGATACGCGACGACATAACGTCCGGCGTACTGAAGGCCGGGGACAGGCTTCCGTCAAAGCGTACGCTTTCGGCGGAGACCGGCGTATCGGTCATAACGGCGGAGCACGCGTACGCGATACTGTGCGACGAGGGCTACGCGGAATCGAGGGAACGCAGCGGGTATTACGTGATATACCGCGACTC
This sequence comes from Clostridia bacterium, assembly GCA_017619885.1. Lineage (GTDB taxonomy): Bacteria > Bacillota > Clostridia > Oscillospirales > CAG-272 > UBA1248. Next base: position 2,431 of record JAFZRM010000186.1, read on the forward strand.
CGATTTCGTGTCGGTCCCCGCGTCGTCGCGTCCCGAGCGGCCCGCGCCGTCGCACGGCGGGGCGGGATCGTTCCCGTTTTCGGTGATGGCGAAGACGATGCGCCGCGTACTGCTCGAGGACGGCGACGGGATACTCATAAGATCGCCCGAAAAGGGCACCGAAAGACTGCGCCGCGCGATAGCGTCGTATCTGTTCAGAAGCAACGGGATGAAGGTCGGCGCCGCACAGATCGTCGTCGGCGCCGGCGCCGAGTATCTTTACGGGCTCGTGGTGCAGCTGCTCGGCACCGGCCGCGTCTACGCGACGGAGGACCCGTGCTACGAAAAGATCCGCCGCGTCTACGGCGCGCACGGCGTCAGCGTCGAAGCGCTTCCGCTCGGCGGCAGCGGGATAACGACGGAAGCGCTCGCGAAAAGCCGCGCGACCGTGCTTCATATAACGCCGTTTCACAGCTATCCGAGCGGCGTGACCGCCGACGTCTCGAAACGGCTCGAATATCTCGGATTCGCCCGCGCGCGCGGCGGATATATCGTGGAGGACAACTACGATTCCGAGCTGACCGTATCCCGGAAGAACGAGGACACGGTGTTCTCGCTGTCCGGAGACGGCAGGGTCGTGTACATAAACACGTTTTCGATGACCGTCGCGCCGTCGATCAGGGTGGGATATATGGTGCTGCCGGAAAACCTGCTGCCGGACTTCGAGCAGCGGCTCGGGTTCTATTCCTGCACCGTCCCGGTCTTCGAGCAGTACGTCCTCGCGCAGCTGCTCGACAACGGCGATTTCGAACGCCATATAAACCGCGTCAGACGAAAAAAACGGAGCGGAAAGGAATAGGCGACATACGCGTGATACGTTCCGCCTAAGCGGCTGTAGAGGTCGGCGCCCTCGACGACCCTTTAAGTTGTGTCCCTGCGGGACGTTCGGTGCGCCTCGTACCTCGGCGCCTTTGGGGAC
>JAFZRM010000027.1 GCA_017619885.1 Clostridia bacterium
GGTTTTCTTCCCGGCCGCGGCGCCGGTCGTTTTGTCCGCGACGCCGCCGTATTTGGCGTTGATAAGGTCCTCGATGCCGTTTATCTGCTGAGTCTCTTCAAGCATCTTTTTTTCGTAAGCATCGAGCAATGAAAAGTATTCATCAAAATCATATTCTATGAATTCGAGCGTTCTCGAATCGACGTATTCATACTCGGGATTGCCGCACGAGTTGAAGAAATCATATACTTTGGCGGAATCCTCTGAAAATACGAGCACCGCCGTAGATCTGCTGTTATAATACGTCGGTTTAAGTATGATTATCCTGTCGTTGTTTTCCCGGAACGGTTTTACGAACGTCATAAGTTTGTCTAAATCGTATAATACGTACTCGTCTCTGCTTCCGTTTTTGTAACGAGCGTAACTTCTCGTTTCGATTTGGTAGTAGTCATATAATACGGATGGGGAGAGCTCCACGTATCCTACCGCGCGCTCCTCGTCTTCTACCAACCCGTAGATAGGAATCAAAATTCTCGGCAAATAGGAAATACTCTCGCGCAGCACATTGTAATCAAAGCCGGAATCGGCGTATCTCTCGGAAAAACCCGACGCAGGGTAGTATAAGAGAATATATCCGCCGACGTCTGTGTATGCGCTTTCACACATGTCGTTATCATTAACGGCGCATTCCGCGTAATAATCTGCACTGTCCTTCGGAAACAGCGTGGAAATGATGCTTTTTATCTCCTCATCGGCAGCAGCCGGGACGTTGAAAGAATCAGGACTGCTGTTCAGCTCGCCAAAAGCTTGTTTATCAATGGAATAGTCTTTCCATTTTTCCGCTTCCTTATCCCACATACTCTGGATGTCTGACAAGTACCCGCTGATGCCTTCGCTGAAGGCTTCTTTATCCTCATCCGATAAAGTCATCGTGGCGCATACGCGGCCGGCAAAGAATACCGTAAGCAAAAAGACCGCGATCACAGCGCATAATATCCGCTTGTTTTTCATAATGTACCTCCTTTGCCACATGCCTCCTTATTTCATTATAGATGAAACTGATTAATAAGTCAATAACAAATATGTATCATTGTTTTTTTCTTTGCAATAATTTTACAATTTGTCTTCATTATGCGGCGGTCGGCCGAAAGATATGCGTCGCGTCCTTTTACTTCAGTTCGATGCTTTCGGCTTCGCAGAAAACGTCGATATTGTCCTCGGTTATTTTGTATTCCTTCCCGCAGCTGCAGCAGCGGATCGCGAACGATTCGTATCTGACGAGCAGCTCTATGTCGCCGTTGCAGTTGTTCTCCGGCTGACCGCCGAGCAGAAGCACGTTGTTCACGTCGCCCGACGAGAGTGAGTCGCCCTGCTTCACTTTGCACGCGCAGCGTATCGCGCCGTCCGCCATCAGCTCTTTCGTGACCGTTGAGACCACCGGCAGAAGCGACAGATCGGGAGTCAGCGGGCCCTGCGCGGTATCGTCCTCCTCGTCTTCGTCGAAGAAATCAAGCGCGTCGTTCTCCTCGAGTATCTCTTTCAGCTCTTTATCGGCGCGTTCGAGCTGTTCCTCTACGTTTTCGCGCGTGCCGATAAAGCAGATATCCATACCTGTGAACGGGCAGGCGAGCATCGTCAGAGCACGCTCGAGCACCGTTTTTTTCGTCAGAATGAATTCGTGATCCTTGCCGCACAGATAACACGGCACGGAAAATCTGATCTTGCCGTCGGAAGTATAAGACAGCTTCATTTCCGAGCGGAAGCACGGACATTTCAGTTTTATCATGTCGCCCGACAGGCTGAAAACGCCGACGACGCTCTTTACCGCCTGCCCGCAGTAGGGGCATCTGTACGATACCGTCGTGTTTTTCGGTTGTATGATCATTGAAGGCTCCTTTCGTAATAGAACAGATACTGCTGCGCTATGCCGGCGTACGGTCCGAGCGCGGAGACGTCGAGCTCGCCGCCGAAATATTTATCTATCGTCTTTCTGATCCACACGTCGACCGGGAACGCGTCCGTCTTTCCGAGCGAGAACAGCAGCGTGCACGACGCGACCTTCGGTCCCACTCCCTTTATTTTACACAGCTCCTGCATTCCCTGTTCGTACGTGTACGCGTCGCGGATCTTCTGCAGATCGAGACCGTCCCTGCAGTGCTCGGCGGCGGAGATCAGATACGCGGCGCGGAAACCGGTCTTCAGCGACTTCAGTCCTTCCTCGCCCGCGCCCAAAAGCGCCTCCGGCGTCGGGAACGCGGAGTAAGTTTTGCCGCCGTATTCGAACGCTTCGCCGTATTCGCGGCAGATCGCGGCGACGAGCGATTTTATCCTCGGTATGTTGTTGTTCTGCGATATTATGAAACTGCACAGCGTCTCCCACGGCTGCTGACGCAATATGCGTATGCCGTCTCCCGCCTCCATTGCGGCGACGATGACGTCGTTGTCGAAGCGCGACGCTATGTCGCGGTCTATCTCGTCGTAGTCGGCGTCAAGCCCGAGATAGTTCTCCCAGATATTTTCGTATTCGTCTTTTGTGCAGTTCAGATATATGTACGCGTCGTCCTGCGAGGCGCGCAGCACCCTGCCGAACGCGACGCCCTCCCACACGCCGTCGCCGCCTTTTTCGAAGCGGAAGCTCTGCCCGCAGTCGAAAATCTTGTCCAAATCAAAGTGGGCGGGACGATTTAGTTTAAGAATATCGCTCATAATACTTGATTTTTCCTCATTTTTTTGATATGATCGTATCAGATGAAAAAAAGGATGAGATGAAATGAAAGAACAGATCTACACGATCCCGGTAAACACCGCCTTTGAAAAGTCGGCGGAGGACAAAAGCTGCGGCTGTCCGTTCTGCACGATGCAGGAGATACTGCAGAAAAACGAGCTCGATCTGATAACCGGCGCGTCGATGATGGAGCCGGATATCCGCATCAAGACGAACGAGCAGGGCTTCTGCAAGAAGCATTACGACATGATGCTTCTGATGAAGAACCGCCTCGGCATAGCCCTCATGCTCGAGAGCCATCTCGACGAGGTGCGCGCCAAGGTCAGATCGAAGGGGCTGATCTCCGCCGTGCGCGGCAAGGGCGTCGCCGCCTGCGACGATCTGTCGAAGCTTGAGAGCTCCTGCTACGTCTGCGGAAAGATAGAATTCCACATAGACAAGATGTTCGAGTGCGCCGTGTATCTGTGGCAGAACGACGAGCAGTTCCGTAAAAAGACTGACGCGCAGCCGTTCTTCTGCCTGCCGCATTACAGACGCTTCATAGAGTACGCGCGGCGCGATCTGCCGAAAAAGGATTTCGGCGACTTCTACGACGCGGTGAGCAAGATCGAAAACGCTTATATCGAGACGCTGTGCGAGGACGTCTCCTGGTTCTGCAAGAAATTCGACTACCGCTACACGGACGAGCCGTGGGGCAATTCGAAGGATTCGATCGAGCGCTCGGTCGCGTTCCTCGACGGCAGGGTGTGACGTCGTATACGGGCTTGCCTTTGCGGCAAGCCCGTTTTTTTATTTATACGTCACAGGGAACCATTTGGCAAGGTATTCTTTTACCTCGTCCTCCCGGCGCATATATTCCTCCGCTTCAAGCTCGCCCGAGATCAGCTCGCCGAACGCCTCCGCGGTGTTTTTGTACAGATTCGGATATCCGGACGCGAACGCCGTGACGAAATCGTAATTGCCGCATCCGAGGATTATATTGAGGCAGTTGACCGAGCCGTTGTCGCGCAGCACGTCGAGCATGTAGTGATACAGTTGATCGTATTTCATATACGATTCCGAGCAGGCGTTGAACGCCTCGATGAAATCGCCGCTCAGCCTGTCGTCCGAGTTGCACGCCGGCACGCAAAGCACCGTCGCATCCTCAGACAGATACGCCGAATACTCCGCGTCCGCGCCGTATTTCGGCATCGGCAGCATTCCCCACGCGCCCGCGTCCTCCGGCAGCTTCTCGGCGTCGGCGACCGTGCCGATGAAGAACGGCGTCTCCCCTTCGGCGAAGCGCGCCGCGGGATCGGCGTAATGCGCCGCGCCGGCGAGGTTTTTCAACAGCTGCACGGTCTTCATATATCCGTCAGAGAACGTGTTCGCCTGCGGCGTCTTATCGGTGCCGTTCGTCGTGAAATCGAGCCCGGATCCGAGATAAAGCGCTTTTTTGTAATCAAGGCCGGTCTTCACGACCGCGGCGCCGGCTCCGGCGGCGGAGAACGCCGCGGACAGCTCCGCGTATTTTTCAAGCGTCCATTCGCCGTCCTTGACGAGCTTGTAAGGATCGGCGCCGACTCCGTCGAGAAGGCTTTTGTTGAAATAGACGCAGTAGATCTTCTCCGGCTCGAAGCAGCCCTCTCCGGCGACGGCGTAAAGCCCGTGGCCGGCGGAAAACGCCTGCGTCGCGTCGGCGCTGAAATAAGACGCCTTAAGGTCCGTGTCGGGCAGCTTGCGCAGGCTCTTGACGAGACCTTCGGAGACGAGTTTGCCCACGAGGCTCGCCGGGACCGCCAGAACGTCGGCGAAATATTCGCCGTTTTTGACGGCTTCGCCGAGCTTTGTCAACAGCTCCTTCTCGGTGAATCTGATAAACGCTACGTCGGCGTTGAATTTCATCTCGAGTCTTGCGATCCGCTGCGATCTGTCCGCCGAAAGAACGGTCTGTTCCCCGTTACCCTCCGCGAACGTCAGATCGAGGCACGCGATCATTATACGCGCGCCGGACATATTTATCACGGAAAGCGACTCAAGCGCGTCCTCGGCTTTCTTTTTCATCGCGTCGGCGGAGTCGGTGTCGATATCCGCCTGCCGCGGCTCGGCCGTCACGGCGCCGGTCGTGACCGGCGCGTCGGTGTTCTCCGCCGTCGTCGTGTCCGCGCCGTCGTGGAACGACACTATGCCGCACGAGGCGAGCAGCGCCGCCGCGATCAGAAGCGCCGGCGCCGTCAAAAGCTTTCTCATAGGCGCTCTATCAGGTCGACCGCGGCGCCGAGAGCGTCGCTGTCGAGGTCGTCCGCGCATCCGTCGTCGCACAGTTCCGCCGCCTTCGGATCGATGGGGAGTCTGGCGAGCACGGGTATACCGTATTCGAGCGCGGCGGCGTCCGTGCCGCCTCTGCCGAATATATAATGCTTTTTGCCGCAGTCCGGGCACTCGAAGTAACTGAAATTCTCGACAAGACCGATTATCGGTATGTTCATCATCCTCGCCATGTTGACGGCTTTGGACACGATCAGCGAGACGAGGTCCTGCGGGCTGCTTACGATGATAATTCCGTCGACCGGTACGGACTGGAACACCGTCAGCGGCACGTCGCCCGTTCCGGGAGGCATGTCGACGTACATGTAATCGACGTCGCCCCACGCCACATCGGTCCAGAACTGCTTTACCGTTCCGGCGAGGATCGGGCCGCGCCATACGAGCGGCGATCTCTCGTCCTTCAGCAGCAGGTTGACGGACATGACCTCGATGCCGTTCTTTGTGACGAACGGATTTATACCCTTGTCGCTTCCGTCGCACAGACCGTGCAGACCGAATGACTTCGGTATCGACGGGCCGGTTATATCGGCGTCGAGCACTGCGGTCTTATAGCCGCGCTTCGCCGTCTGTACGGCGAGCATCGACGTGACAAGGGATTTGCCGACGCCGCCCTTGCCGGACGCGACGGCTATGACTTTTTTAACGTGCGAATATTTATTGCACGGTTCCTTTGACGGGACACGCGAAGCGCAGTCGGCGCTGCATGTCGAACAGTCGTGTGTGCAGTTTTCAGCCATTTTCGGGATTTCCTTTTAATGTAGATATTGTTTTATCCAATTATAACCCGAAAGGCGGTTTATATCAATAAAAATTGTTGGATTTTTTATTAAAAATATTGGAGGGTGTTGATTCCTTCACACTATTGTGGTAAAATAAACGTGAAAAAGCCGTCGCACGGACGGCGGGAGGTGCGAATGGTCCCGATGAAACTGCAGGCGGATATGACCGTGCTGATGAAAAAGAAACATCCCTGCGGCGCGTCTCTGTTCCGCATAATACGCGCGGGCTCCGACGTGCGCGCCGTATGCACGGGATGCGGGCGCGACGTTACGCTGCCGCGGGACAAATTCGAGAAATGCGTGAAGAGGATCGCAGAGGACGGAAATGACGGAAAAGCTTGAGGCGATAGCCGAAAAACTGAAAAAAATAGAAAGCTCTCTGATGGATCCGGAGGTCGTGTCGGACGCCGGTAGATACAGAGAGCTGATGAAGGAGCGCAAGAACCTTCTTCCGGTGGCGGAAAAATACGCCGAATACAAGAAATTCGCGGCGGGCCGCGCCGAGGCGGAGGAGCTTCTCGGCTCGGGCGATCCCGAGCTGTGCGAACTCGCCGGAGCGGAGCTGCAGGAATGCGCCGCCGGCATGAAGCGCTGCGAGGAAGAGCTTAAAATACTGCTGCTGCCGAAGGATCCGAACGACGACAAAAACGTCGTGATAGAGATTCGCGGCGGCGCGGGCGGCGACGAGGCGGCTCTCTTCTCCTACGTGCTGTACCGGATGTACTGTATGTACGCCGAGAGCATGAAATGGAAGACGGAGCTGCTTTACTGCAACGAAACGGAGCTCGGCGGCTTCAAGGAAGTATCTTTCACCGTTTCGGGCGAGGGCGCGTATTCGCGGCTTAAATTCGAGTCGGGCGTCCACAGGGTCCAGCGCGTTCCGGAGACGGAGGCGCAGGGTCGCATCCACACGTCCACCGTGACGGTGGCGGTGCTGCCGGAGGCGGACGACGTCGAGGTCGAGATAAACCCCGCCGACATCAGGTTCGAGACGTGCAAATCGAGCGGCGCCGGCGGCCAGCACATAAACAAGACCGAGTCGGCGATACGGCTTTACCACAAGCCGACGGGCATCGTCATCGAATGCCAGGACGAGCGCAGTCAGTTCAAGAACAAGGACAAGGCGCTGAAGCTGCTCAAAACGAAGCTTTACGATATGAAGACGCAGGAGCAGCACGACAGGATCGCGTCGGAGCGCAAAAGCCAGGTCGGCACCGGCGACAGGTCGGAGCGCATACGGACGTACAACTATCCGCAGAGCCGCGTTACGGACCACCGCATCGGCATGACGATATACTCGCTCGACGCGTTTTTGAACGGCGATCTGAACGCCATGATCGACGCGCTGATAACCGCCGACACCGCCGCAAAGCTTTCACAAGAGGAGATCTGAGTTGAAAACGCTTCATCTGAAGGACACCGCCGCCGGCATCGCGCGCGCGGCGAGGATAATCAAAATGGGCGGGCTCGTCGCCTTCCCGACGGAGACGGTCTACGGACTCGGCGGCAGTGCCGAGGACGCCGGCTCCGCCAAAAAGATATACGAAGCGAAGGGCAGAC
>JAFZRM010000028.1 GCA_017619885.1 Clostridia bacterium
ACCTCACATATTTATAAATCTGAATCTGGTTTTGCCGATCTTCTCGGTGCGGGTTTCGATAAAGTCCGATCGCATTTCAGTCCGCTTGTTCAGATAAGCGATCTCTTCCGGCGTGGCGTCCACCGGCTCCTCGCCTCCGTACAGGAACGTTTGCACGAAAACTCTGACGGTCTGATAAAGCGGGGTATCGTCTATGAATTTTTCGAAAGCGGTCCAGCCGTTTAGATCCGCGCAGCGTTTCGGGATTCCTCCGACCAAAAACTCTGTACGCCTGTTTTCCGAAGCAAGCGTGACTTTTGAAAAACGCAAGCTCATTTAGGTAATGCCTCCTTTGTTTTTTGAAAAGTGTAATCTTCTGCTTGAAAATCCATGGAAAAGTGTAGCCGATAAGATAACTCCTCCTTTGCGATACCATTGTACCGCGAAGGAGGAGTTCTGTAAATTATGCGATTTTAGGTTTCGTCCATCGTCAGATCTGCGAATGGGGCTTCTGTTCCGACGAAGGTTTCATGCGTAAACTGTGCGCCGAGGCGGAAGCCGGTTATGAAACTGTCGAGGCAGTTGGCGTCGAGAAGGTCGGCGGAGACCGAGAGGTACTGCTCGAAGGTCGCCCGTTGTTCCTCGGTGAGTGATTCGCTTAGTTTGGTTTCGAGATCGCTTTGCTTCTGCATGAGCTTCCGGACTTTGCTGCCCGGTCGGACGGCTCGCTGGCAGGGTGCGATATTTCCGTAGTAAAGGTCTTCTAATATGTTCGGCATGAGGTTTCCTCCTGTTATTTCTTATGGTCCATGGAGGAAAAATGCGCGCAGGTGCCGTAAACACTTGATTTTCTTGCGGTTTGGTCAAATCCGTTATCTCCACTCGGACCATTTAGAGTGGTCATAACTGATTCAAGTTATGACCACTTGAATACTTTTGCTTTTTATGATATAATCGTAAAAAAGAATAAAAGAAGGGCTTCTTGATGGCAAAAGAAAGATTGGACATAAAAAACGAATTACAACAGTTTCGTTTTGATATGAATTTTTTACAGAAAATTGACTGCACAAAAGAAGAAAATAATACGTATCAAAGAATGCTCAAAAATGGTGAATCTCTTCCGAATGGCGTCTATCAGTATAAAGATCCAACAACCGAAGAATATATCCAGTCATTTTATACTGTATGGGATCCTGAATTGACTGATGCAGAAAAGCAAGAGTATATCAAATACAAGGAACTCTTACACATCAAAACCATAAAGAATTGCGTCGTTTTCTTCACTGTACTAACAATTATATCGCTTGTCGCAACTGTAGTAATCTTATTGTTAAGATAGTTTTCTATGTACCGGAGCAGGTTCGCCTGCTTTTTTTTGTCTGATTTTCTGCGGTGGGGCGGCCGGCAAAGCTTTTTTTGCTTTTGTCGTTGACATTTTTTGCATTGCGTGTTATTATATTTGCAGCGGTTCGGTAAAAGGACATATTAAAGGACGTTTTTATGAAAAAGTATATTATACCCGCGATGCTGTTTGCGGTTTTTGAAGCTGTCGCCGTTATACTCTGGCTTACAAAGGACAACGTGTTTTATCTTTTCAATTTCAGCTATATCGGCATATCGATAACGGTCGGCGTGATACTGTTCATCAAAAAATACAAATACGCGCGCAGGATCGTCCAACTTCTCGTCGGCGGGTATATGCTTATCTATCTCGGATTCATCAAAGGCGAGAACATGCAGATCGAAGGCTTCTGGTATTATCTTTTTACCGGCGTTTTCGAGGCGGCGACGATCCATTATGCCGTCGCGAAGATCTTCGGCCCGCTCATCTTCGGCCGCGGCTGGTGCGGTTACGCCTGCTGGACGGCGATGGTGCTCGATTTTCTGCCTTACAAAACGCCGGCGTCACCGCGCAAAAAGCTCGGCTGGATCAGATACGTCACGTTTGCGGCCTCGCTCGTATTTGTCGCCGCCTTGTTCCTTTCCGGGGCGGGGAACATAGAGCGCATAATGTTCCGGGCGTTTTTGATCGGCAACGTCGTATACTACACCGCCGGCATCGCGCTCGCGTTCGCTTTCAGGGACAACCGCGCGTTCTGTAAATATATCTGCCCCGTCACGGTGTTCCTTAAACCGGCGAGTTACTTTTCTCTGATCCGGATAAAATGCGACAAAGAAAAATGCGTGTCGTGCGGCAAATGCAGCCGCGTCTGTCCGATGGACGTGGACGTAACGGACAACTCGCGCAAGCGCAAAAACGGGACGGAATGCATCCTTTGCATGGAATGCGTTAAAAACTGCCCGAAAGACGCGCTCTGACGGCAATAAAGCGTGATTTTTCCATACGGTATTGATTTTTCCGTTTCAATGTGATATAATACGTCAAACCCGGCGATCCGCCGGGCATCAGCGGAGTTCGGCCTCTAAATCCTTCGCTTAAAAAACAAAACCAAGGAGAAACAAAATGAAAGAAAAACTGATATCCGCGGCAGCGGATACGAAGCTGCTTTTCCGCAGCGTGCCTTCCGTCGTCACGGCACTTTTCACCATTTCCGTCGTGATGATGAATATCCTCGCGAACAAGACGATCTACAGATCCGGCTGGCTTGCGATCGACGGCGGCATCCTCGTATCCTGGCTGTCCTTTTTATGTATGGATATAGTGACGAAGGCGTTCGGTCCGAAGGCGGCGACAAAGCTTTCCGTCTTCGCTATGTTCGTTAATCTGCTCGCGTGCCTGATCTTCTACGTCGCCAGTATCATCCCGACGGAAGATGATTTTTCCGCGTTCAACACAGTCATCGGCGGCACGTGGTTCATCCTGATCTCGAGCGCGGTCGCGTTCATATCGTCCGCCGCCGTCAACAATTTCATGAACTGGGGCATCGGGAAGCTTTTCAGAAAAAATCCCGACGGCAAGCTCGCGTACGTTACGCGCAGCTACGTTTCGACGTTCGCGGGGCAGTTCGTCGACAACCTCATCTTCGCGGTCCTCGCGTTCATGCTCTTCGCGCCGGTATTCTGGGACGGATTCCACTGGACGTTTATCCAGTGCGTCACCTGCTCGATCCTCGGCGCTTCGCTTGAGCTGTTGATGGAAGTCGTTTTTTCACCGATAGGCTACGCCGTGCTCAGAAAATGGGACAAAGACGGCGTCGGCGCTGAATACAGAAGGAGATACGTACAATGAAGATAATAATCACGGGCAGCTCCGGCGGCATCGGCTCCGCCGTCGCTTCAAGGTTCCTCTCGCTCGGGCACACCGTATACGGCATCGACACGGCGCCGTCTGTCATCGACGATCCGGGTTATATCCATTTCATAGCCGACATAAAAGACGTAAGATCTTTGCCGGATATCACCGACGCTGACATAATCTTCAACAATGCCGGAACGCAGAACAGCGAGGACGATATCGACAACAATCTCAAAGGCGCGATAAACGTGACGGAGAAGTATATCGGCTGCGAAAATCTGCGTTCGGTGCTGTTCAACGCCTCGGCGTCGGCAGTATCGGGGCAGGAATTCCCGGTATACGCGGCGTCGAAGGCCGGGCTCGTCGGATATATGAGAAACGTGGCGATCAGACTCGCGCCGCGCGGAGTTACGGTGAACGCGATCAGTCTCGGCGGCGTGTATACGCCCCTGAACGATCCGGTCGTGAACGATCCGGAGAGCTGGGAGAAGATCATGGCGGTGACGCCGCTGAAGAAATGGATGACGGCAGACGAGGCGGCGGACTGGGTCGTCTTCCTTACCGTGACCAACCGCTCTATGTCGGGTCAGAATCTTCTGATCGACAACGGAGAACACGGACTGATACCGACGTTCGTCTGGCCTGGCGGGATAACGGGCGGCAAAACGTTTGCGGCTGACTGAAATAAATAAAACGGCGTGAGTGATCGGGTAAGCCCGATAAGGAAATATTTCGCCGTTCGTTAACACGGAGAGCAAGTGCGCGCCAAAAAAGCAGACTGAAATCAGAGTCAGTCTGCTTTTTATATTCCGCCGGTGTAATGAAGACGTTGCCTCCGCTCACTAACGAAGACAATAGCATCCGCACGTTAATGAAGACGGCGAAAAATCGCCTGATGAAGCGAAGTCGCCGACCCGCCGTTTTTTTGATATACGGGCGGATTTTTTGTTGACATTTGCCATATTTTGTGATATACTTTACAATAGCAGTATAACGGTCACGGAGAACAATAACATGATTCAAACACTCAGGGAATTCAATATCATCTCCGTCCTTTTCAGGCTGTTTCTGGCGATGCTCGCCGGAGGCATACTCGGATTCGGACGAGGGCGGAAAAAGCAGGCGGCCGGATTGCGGACGTATCTGATAACGTGCGTCGGCGCCGCGCTCGCGACGCTCGTCGGCTTCTACATCAACGCTATGCTGGGCGGCAACTGGGCGGAAATGGTGCAGACAAGCGGCATCAAATTCGACGGCTCGCGTTATTCCGCCGCCGTCATAAGCGGTATCGGTTTTCTCGCCGCGGGCAGCATAATGCTCATCGCGCATCAGCAGATATCCGGACTTACCACCGCGATCGGGCTTTTCATCACGGCGTGCATCGGCATCGCGTCCGGCGCCGGATTTTACGAGGCGGTCATACTCTCCGTGGTATTCATCATCGCAGTAATGGAGCTGATGTATCCGCTCGAGATATCTTTCAAACGGCATATGCGGAACATGACGATACACGTCGACTTTGAAGAGATCGGGAACAAGGACGTGATAACGGACGCGATCCGGTCCGAAGGCGCGACGATTTACGATTTTGAGTTTGAAAAGGATTCAAAGAAAAAAACCACCCCTTCAGCCATAATCTGGATACGGCTCTCGCGCGACAATCCGTCTCACTCGGCGGTACTGTCGACCGTCGCGGAGCTGTACTGCGTGAATTCCGTTCAGGAACTCATTTCGTGAGAGGGGAGGGAACCGTATGCTACATTTTCTTGACGGTGTAAGAGGGACAGGCTTCCTCGTCGTTCTTCTCAAATTCGTCGTATCGCTCGTTCTCGGGTGTATTATAGGTCTCGAAAGATCGTACAAGAACCGCTCCGCCGGTTTCCGTACGC
>JAFZRM010000187.1 GCA_017619885.1 Clostridia bacterium
CGTGTCCCGACCGGCGCAGGAGCAGGCGCATATGACCGAAAGCATGACGAGGACCGCGGCTATTATTCTCTTCATCTCGTTCTCCTTTAAACGTGGATTCTGACGGCGTATTCTGTCATATCGTCGTACGGGACCCGGAGGCGGACCGTCGTCCCGCGCTCCAGGATGACCGGAAAACCCTGTTGTTTTGATCATTATATCACACTTTTTCCGTGTTTGCAACCCCGCAGACGAATATTATTTTGACAATGTCGCCAAAATACGGCGCGATCGCGTGCTCTCCGCTTTGCGGGCCGCAAATTTTTTGAAGGAAATTTCGAAAAAGCTCTTGACAAAATGAATACTTCGTGATATGATGTATTGCACGAGAGGAGGTATCGTATGGACATACAACTGAAACGCGGTCTGTTGGACGTATGCGTTCTCGCGGCTATCAAAAACGGGGATTCGTACGGCTACAAGATCATAAAGGATCTGAATCCGTATATCGAATTATCCGAATCAACGCTTTACACCATTCTCAAACGTCTTGAGGCGGCGTCGATGCTGACCGTCCGCTCCGCGGAGCACGACGGCAGACTTCGGAAATACTATCACATAACCGACGCGGGCGTCAGGCGCATCGCGGAATTCAAAGAAGAATGGAAAGAGGTCATATCGGTTTATCGATTCGTAATAATGGAGGATCAGCATGAATAAAACGGAATTTCTGAATAAACTGCGCACCGCTCTGAACGGCATACCGCAGGATGATATCGAAGAGCGCGTGTCGTTTTACGGCGAGATGATAGACGACCGCATGGAAGAGGGGCTTACCGAAGAGGAAGCCGTGAGCGGAATCGGCCCGATCGACGAGATCGTCACGCAGACGCTGTCCGAGGTGCCGCTGACAAAGCTCGTCAAGGAGAAGGTCAAGCCGAAACGCGAGCTGCGGGCGTGGGAGATCGTACTTATAATCCTCGGCTTCCCGCTGTGGTTTTCGCTTTTCGTCGCGGCGTTCGCCGTCGTTCTGTCGCTTTACATAGTACTGTGGGCGCTGCTCATATCGCTCTGGGCCGTCATGGTATCGTTCGCCGCAGTCGCTTTGGCGGGGATCGCAGTATCCGTGGTGCTGTTTATTAAGGGCTTCATACCGCACGGTATAGCCGTGCTCGGCGTCGCGATCATGTTCACGGGATTCTCGATTTTCCTCGCGATCGGCTGCGTCGCGGCGTCCAAAGGCGTCGTACGTCTGACGAAAAAGATATTCATCGGCATCAAATCACTGTTCATCAAAAAGGAGACTGCAAAATGAAAAAAGCACTTATCATAATCGCCGCGATCGCCGTTTCGATCGGCATAATCCTCGTGATGGTCGCCGCGCTCACCGTCGGTTTCAACTTTTCGGAGCTGATACAAACGGAGAAAAACTATGAGACGAAAACGTATGAGATAAACGACGGATTCAGGGATATAGATATAAAGTCGAAAAATACCCGGATCGTAATAAAACCGTCGGAGGACGGCAAAGCGAGTGTCGTATGCCCGGAGTATGAAAAAGTAACGTATTTCGTCAAAGTGGAGGACGAAGTCCTCAAAATATACGTTGAAGACGGGCGCGAATGGTACGATTACGTTTATCTTTTCAACAAGTCCTTGCAGTTGACTGTGTCGATCCCGTCCGGAGAATACGGCGTGCTTACGGCTGACGCGGGGACCGGAGACGTCGACGTGAACGAAGCTTTCTCGTTCGGAGACGCGAATATAAAAACGGATACGGGAGACGTTGCGTTCAACGCGTCGGCGGAAAACGCGCTTAAGATCAAAACCACGACCGGCGATATAACGCTGAAAAGCACGAGCGCCGGAAGCGTCGATCTGTCGGTCACCACCGGCAGGATCGCCGTCTCATCGCTTGACTGCAGGGGTGAGCTTTCGGCGCACGTGAGCACCGGCAAAACGGAGCTTTCGGACGTGACGTGCGGCAGCCTCGCCTCGACCGGAAGCACGGGAGATATAAAGCTCAAAAACGTAGCGGTATCGGGTCAGATGAGCATCGAGCGAAGCACCGGCGACGTGCGCTTCACCGACAGCGACGCCGCGCAGATCACGGTAAAGACCACGACCGGAGACGTTACCGGCACACTCAAGTCCGAAAAGATCTTCGTCGCCAAAGCCTCGACCGGAAAGATCAGCGTACCCGACACGGCGTCCGGCGGGAAATGCGAGATTAACACGTCAACCGGCGATATACGCATAAGTATATCAGGCAAATAAGCAAAAAACGGCCTCCGTTTCAGGAGGTCGTTTTTTTATCCGGTCACTGAAGCATCGTTTTCTTGTGAGACAGCGCGAGCTGAGCGTAGATCAACGCGGCTATGACGAACAGAAGCGACAGCACCGACTGCACCTGCTGGGCGTAGACCGTCACGCCGAAAAGCGTGTTGCCGCGCGCCTGTATCGCCGACATAAGCCTGCCGGATGCGAGCGCGCAGAAGAAGCCGAAAACGCCGGCGATGCAGTCTTTGAGCGCGGCGGCCTGCACGAAGTATTTCACGTCGACGAAGGCGTACGAAATGTTGATCATATTCTGATACGTCCCCGCCATGCTGATGTTGTACAAAAGCACGAAAACGATTATCAGCCACCGCGTACCGGGCGCGGTGAAGATATTCGCGGCGAAGCCCGCCGCGGCGACGATCAGCGCGAGCTGGATGCCGCGGACGAATCCGTGTCTGTCCGAGAATCTGCCGAAAAGTCTCGAGAGCGCGAATCTTCCGGCGTATCCGATTATGTTAATTAGCTGTATCTGCCCGAGTGTGTAGAACAGCTCTTCCTGTTTGTACGTTCCGAGGAATCCGACCGTCGTGTACACGGCGCCCCACCAAAGGCATTTGAGGACGACCGTATGTACGTAATTTTTGTTGCCGAGCGTGTTTTTCATTATTTCCGACAGCTTCGGCATTTCTTTCTTTTCCTCTTCCCCGCTGTCCTTTTTTATGCACAGCAGACACACGAAATCTCCGGCGCAGAACAGGAGCATGCAGACGCTCGACAAAAGGAATCCGCGGCTGAGATCGCCGCTCTCGTCGAGTTTGTCGATCGCGTAGCCGAGCCCGAGCGAGACGATCATGCCCGCGAAAAGCGAGACCATCTCCTTTACCGACGAAAAGCTCGCGCGTTTATGCGGATCGACGAACGAATTGCCCCATTTGTATATGAGGTTCGTCACGAAGTAGTTGCCGAAATACGCCGTCAGGATGCAGACGATGAACACGACCCGCCTCGACCCGTTCCCGACGGGCAGAAACGGTATCAGATACAGACACGAGAACAAAAACTGCGCGGCGGTGTGGAATATTATCGCCGTTCTTTTTGTGTGCCTTATCCTCCCCATTATCAGGACGGAAAAGATCTGGAACAGAAACGACAGCGAGATGAACGACGATATTATGCCGCACAGCGCGTCGCTCGTGCCGAAGTATTTGAGCAGCTTCGCTATGAAAGCGTCCGTGACGAGCAGGGTGATGAAATGCTCGAACATGCACTCGAGGCTGTACGCTCTGCGCGAGACTTTATAATCTTTGTTTGAATAGATATCAGTATTTTCCGACATTGTGCTTCTCTGCCTTGCGATAAAAATTAAGAGTCTTTTTTGCGTTCGTTATTTAACCTCTTTGAACGCGGAGCGCGATCTGACGAAGGTTTTGTCACGGCTGACGTAATAGCGGACGCCGTTGTTTGTGAAAGCGAAGTCTTTCGTCACCGTTATCGTAAAGTCTTTGCCGCCGGTGTATTCCGAAAGCCAGCCGGTATGTATCAGCAGCGTCACCGTGTTGCCCTGACACAGGATGCTGACCGGGACCTTGTGGCGGTCGACGGAGCTGCCCGGGAATTCGGCGAACGAATATCTGCTCATGTTCTTCTTGTTGATCTCCTGCAGGGACACGCCGTTTATAAGGACGTTCGCCTCGACGTCCGGGAATTCGTCCGGTCTTGAATGGAAATGGTATTCGACGCCGTCGAATATTCCGCACGGATACGACATGAACACGTACGTGTAGTTCGCGTCCGACGGTCCGGGGCTGAGGTGCGTCACGTTGAATCCGTCCGTGATATCCGCCTCGTCGATGATAACGGTGAATCTCAGCGAGCCGCCGTCGGCAAACGTCATGACGCCTGCCAGATTTCCCTTACCCGCGCTTTTCACCGCCTCCGCCGGCAGGGTCACGCTTTTGCCGTCCCGGGAAAACGGTATCTCGCCGCCGCCCAGTGTGATCTTTGAGACTTCCGCTTCCTCGAACAGAGTCAGCTTGAGATCCGCGCCTTTCGCGGTAGAATACACGAATTCCCTGACCTTCAACTCGTACGCTTTTTCTTCTTTATAACCGTCCGGGTCGAGCCCGAGCATTATCGCTTTGATGTTATAGATCTCCTGCTTCGTCAGACCGATCGACAGCAGGTAGTTTTCGGTCTTTTCGCTCATCGTGTCGCCGTTGAAGCGCTGCAGATTGTCGAACACCGGGATCAGTCTGGTCTTGGATCTTTCGCCGACTTTTGAAAAAGACGTGATCTCGAAATCCTGTATGACCTCTTCCCGGCTGACGCCCAGAAGCGAGAGGATTATCGCCGCGACCGTGCCGGTCCTGTCGGCGCCGGCGGCGCAGTGGAAATATATCGGATAATTCTTTTCGTCGGCGAAGACGCGGAACACCTGGCGGTAAAGCCCCGCCTGTTCGGGATAGAAAGCTCCCTGGAAGTTGACCACCGCGACCTGAACGTAGTTTTCCGCGCTCTGCAGCGCCGCGGTCGTCCTCTTGCAGTTCTCTTCCGTGCTGCGCAGGTCGAGCTCGGTCTTCACGCCGACCTCGTCGTTCAAGAATTTTTTGCCGATGTTGTGCAGCGTACTGTGATCGGCGTCGACGCAGTTATCGAGCGCCGAGCCGCGGAACACCATGTTCTGCAGTACCGTGCGGCCGTCCTCCGTCACGTAGCCGCCGAGATCGCGGACGTTGCCGTAATAGCCGCCGACGTTGAGTATTCTCGGCCCGAGCGAGGTCGTCGAAAACGACAGCGTATCGGACGCCGACGCCTCCTCGCCCACGGCGGTGACTCTTACGTAATACGTGGTCGCCTTGAGCAGATTCGTCAGTCTGCGCTTCAGCGTGGTCGCCGACAGAGTCACGGGAGTGCAGTCGGAAAAATCGGGGTCAAGAGAGCATTCGAACACGAACGACGACACCGGATCCTCGCCCGAATATTCCCATTCTATGACGATATCCTCGTGCTGATCGGCCGTGCCTTTTATGAAATCGCCGACCTCGGCGTCAGCACCCGCTTCGAGATACGCTCTGACGCTGTCGATATAAGGATATACGACGTCGCCGGTCGGCTTTATCTTTACGCTTCCGTTAAGCGACGGCTGAGGCGGCTCCGTCTCGGCGTCCGTCACCGCGTCGGTCGCGGGCGCGGCGGCGGTCGTGCCGTCCTCGGCGCTTTCCGTGTCCGTGCCGGTCTGCGTGCACGCGGCGGCGCTCAGCATGAGCAGCGCCAGCAAAAGCGAAATGATACGCGTCATGACTGCTCTGATACCGTCCGCATTTTTATTAAAAATCCTCATCACAGACCCCCGAAACGTTTTGATATACCGATTATACACCATAGGCTTGAAAAAGTAAATGCGCAATCGCAGATTTTTACATATTTTTTTAAATTTCGCCCCCTGCTACGCGGCGCGGGCGAAGATGCGTGCGCCGTTAATATTTCGCTTTCGGCAAATTCACCGCAAAGATATTGACTTGATGTTTTTTTTATGATATATTACAAACTGGAATACGTTCTAATCCTTTTACAGGGTCCGGAAAGTGAAATGAGAAATTGTAAACTACAAAATAAACGAGAAAAAACCGTGGCGGCGCTGCTGGCGCTTCTCCTCTCCGCCGTAATGATCTTCGGCTGCGGATGCACTCCGCACGAAGGCGGCGACCAGACGACGTCAGACGCGCCAACGACCGGCCCCGCCGACACGGGGAACGGGCAGACGCCCGGGCCTGAGCCGTCGGAATACGACGGGATCGTGATATCGAAGGTCTACGGCAACGGCGGCGGCAACAATTCCGCGTGCGAGCACAGCTTCATCGAGCTGACGAACACGTCCGGATCTCCGATCGGTCTCGGCGGCCTCGCGGTGTACTACAGGACGGGCGACAAATCCGAATATATCTCGTTCGATCTGCCCGACACGGAGCTTGGCGACGGTCAAAGCTATCTCATCCGCGGCGCGTCGGCGTCAAAGAAGACGTCGAAATACGACCCTGAAAACGAAGTCATACGGATCGAGGAATTCGACGCCGAATGGGACGTAGCGCTGAACAACAAGGATATAAAACTCGTGCTCGCGCCGGCGGGGCTGAAGCTCAGCAAAGCGACGCCGCCGGAGGAACTTCCCGGAGTCGTCTCCTATTTCGTCGCATCCGACGTGCTCGACGTCGACACGGGATACGTGACGGGCATTTCAAAAAACAAAATGGCTGTCCGCACGGCGCTTAAGCGTGACAGCGGTTATTATCTGCAGAACCTGACGAAGTCCACGACGGAAAAGCTCGAACAGATCGTACCCGCCACGTCGGACGGCAAACGCGCCTCCGTAATCGGCTCAAAGCTCGAAGAGGTCAGATTCTCACACGCCGCCGGCTTCTACAGCGAACCGCTCGATCTTGAGCTTGCGGCGCCGGAAGGATACGATACGATCTACTATACGATAGACGGCTCGGACCCCTCAACGTCGAACACGAGAAAAAAATATGTAAAAACGATAGAGCTGGCGGATACTGCAAATTCGTCATTTGGCCGTACGTACGTCGTCGGACTGCATTACGTCGGAAATATCGCCTCCCCCACCCCCTCGATGATCGGGGCTCACGTAATCAAAGCCTGCGCATACAACGGCGAGTCTTATACCGGAGTATATACCAATTCGTATTTCATCAGTTCCAAAATGGCTGAGTACGGCGTAACGGTGATGTCGGTCTCTCTTGTAAAGAGCGAGATGTTCGGCAATCCCGGCTTTTACCACAATTTCAACGCGTCCTCGAACGATCCGAACACGCGCGGCAAGGCGTTCCTCGAAGTCTTCGACGAAAACGGGGTCCGCCGCGGATACTCGAACGTCGAGCTTTCGATAAGCGGCCACGGCTCGTCCGGCACCGGCATGAGGTCGATGAAGGTATTCTTCAAAGGCTCCGAGAATGTCGCCGACGGCACCGAATCGAAGCTCAATTACGACCTGTTCGACGGCTACGCCAGAAACTGCAAGGGTCAGAGCATAACGGATTTCTCGCGTCTGCTTTTAAGAAATTCCGGCAACGACTGCGGGAATTCCTACATCCGTGACTCGTTCATGCAGCGCGTCAGCCGCACGATGTACGCCGACACGATGGCGTACGCGCCCGTGCTCGTGTTCATCAACGGCGATTTCTGGGGCGTCTACAATGCGCGTGAGCGGTACAGCGGCGACTACGTCCAGTCCCATTACGGCGTCGAAAAAGACAACGTCGCGCTGATCGAAAGCGACTATTCGCAGGTCCATACGAACCAGAACGCGCCGTTCATCGTCACCTCCGGGCTTGAGGACGACGCCGACGACTTCAACGAGCTCGTCGAATTCATCAGACACAACAGCCTGGACGTGCAGGAAAACTACGATTACGTGCTCGGCAAAATGGACGTGGATTCACTGATCGACCTGTTCATTTCGCGCATATATTTCAGTTCGCTCGACTTCCCCGGAAACAACATCAAGGTCTGGCGCAACCGCGCCACGGACGATCCGTCCGGCTCCGACAACAGATGGCATTTCTGCATGCTCGACATGGACATGGGCATATCGTTCTACAAGGACGCGAACAACACGACCGAAGTATCGAACTATATCGGCTGGCTCGGCTCCGACGGCACCGTCGCGAGCACGCTGATACACCGGCTTCTGGCGAACAATGCGTTCAGAGTGCGGTTCCTCGCGCGATACTATCAGGTGCTCAACGACGTATACGTGCCCGAGCTGATGGAAAAAGAGCTTGACGGCATAGTCGCCGGAAGGGAGTCGGTCGAGTATCTGCTGTCCGAGCGCTGGGGCGCGAGCATGGACAACTACAACACGGCGATCTCTGATATGCGGAAATTCATAAGGAACCGTTACAATTACGCCCTGAGTTTCCTCTGCTCTTATTTCGGCGTGTCGGAGGATTATCTTATAAGCATCAGCGGCAATTATCTGTCCGTCAAATTCAGCGAAAAGCGCCTGAAAGTCAGCGTTGACGGCGAATCGGTATACAGTCCGTATACGCAGAAGTTCGATCAAAGCCTGACCGTGGAAGTGTCGGCTCAGGCGAAGGAGGGCTTCGAGCTCGTCGCCGTGATCTTCACCGATATGAACGGCAAAGTCAGCCGGTTCGAAGGCGGCACGGCGAAGATAACGACGGACGTCTCGGGCGAGGTCAGCTTCGAGACGAAAAAGCTGGCGGTCTCGGCGGACCTCACGGTGCGGCCGGGCATCGTCGCCGGCGGCTGCGAGATGTATTATCTTAGCCCCGACGGCAAGCTTTACGCATGGGGCAGCAATAATAACAATGTGCTCGGCGCCAAATCGTCTGACGGCGTCGTCACGACGCCGGTGCTGATCAGAGATAACGTTGCGCGCGTCGAGATCTGCCACGGCAACGATCTTGAAAACAACAACGACAACGTGACCGCGGCGATCCTGACGCTCGACGGCGACATATTCACGATCGGCGCGTCGGTCATACCGGGGCTCAGCACCTCGTCCTCGTGGACGCTCGTCGAATACGACGGCATCCCGGCTGAGATAAGCGTGGGCTTCGATCACCTGCTCGTGCTCGACAAAGACGGCTCCGTCTGGGGCATCGGCAACAACAGCTACGGCCAGCTCGGCAAGGAAAACGAAGGCGGTACGGTGACGTCGTTTACCAAGATCGCGGACGACGCGGTGATGATCTCGGCAGGCCGCAGGAATTCCGCGTATATCGATCAGAGCGGCGACTGCTACGTACTGGGCGACGCGCGCTGGCACAAATTCCGCGAGTCGGAGGAGAACATCACGACTCCGTATAAGGTTCTGTCCGGCGTCAGCTATATCGCGAGCGGCGAACACGAGCTGCTCATGGTCACCGAGGACGGCAAGCTCTATTACGCCGGCTGGCGCACGGTCAGCGGATTTTCGCAGGGCGGCGGCAGCTACGGCGCGCAGCAGATCTCCGTAAACGGCGTAGTCAAGGCGGCGATCCACCACGGCGACATTGCGATCCTTACGAGGAACGGCGCGCTTTACGGATACGGCATCAACAACGGCAACTGCCTCGGCGACTCCGCGGTCAACGGATCGGCGATAATGCTCGTCAAGAACGGCGCGAAAGACGCCGCGGCGGGTTACGCGTTCATCGCGTATCTCGACTCGGACGGCGTGATCCGGATCAACGGCAGCAACGCTCAGGGTCAGGCGGGCGACGGCACGGTGTCCGAATACGTCTCATGGTCCGCGGTCGAAATAAAATAAAAACATAGGCAAAACTGTAAAAAAACAAGCCCGCTTTGACTTCTTTCGGTGCAAGAAAGTGTCACAGCGGGTTATTTCTTTGTTTTTAAAAGCTTATTTGCTCGCTTGCGCTCGCGGCCAAATTGAATTCGCCTCCTTCAGCTCGGCGCAGCAGAATTCAGCTTCTTTTTACGGCGCTGTCCAAAGCGGTATATCTTTCAGTTTGCTCCAGATGAATCTACCCATGTTCAGGCCGCCGACGTCGTTCAAATGTATGTTGTCCGGCTGATATTCCCTGTTTTTGACTCTTGCGTATCCGAACCCGGATTCGCAGAACGCGTTTATGACCGGCACGCTGTTCAGACGCGCCGTCTTTTCTATTATCTCGGCGAATTCATACTGCGGTATGCGGCGCAGCTCGTGCGGAGTTTCGGGCGTTATATTGTTGCTTCCGATCATGACGATGACGACTATCTGCGCCCTCGTGTTCTCCTGCAAAAAGCGCAGACACTGATTCAGACATCCGCAGAACGATCTGTCGTCGGTATCGTATATGCTGCCGACGGTCGGCCCCTCGTTCGGGAGCACCTCGAGCGTTATCAGATCTGCGTCCTTCTTCCCGTCGTCCGGATCCATGACGACGTTCTTCGTCTCGCCTTTTTTATCGAATCCGTCCGGCGTCAGACAGCTTGCGGGTATGCCCTTGTTCACAACGCGCAGACCCGACAGTTTCTGCACTACCTGAACGTATTTTCCGTATTCGACGCTCGTCATCGACGTGCCGTACGCGTACCAGAGTTTGCCGTTCCAGTGATTGTTTTCCATATCCTTTTTTCCTTTGCTCTTTGTCGTTTTGATTATTACGAAAGGTGTTATTTCAGCCAACTTACCGGCCCTTTGATACCTGACGCGGGGATCGCCATAAACGCCGAGAACCCGTCTCTTATCGCGTTGGCGAGAGTATTGGAGATCTCGATCACGAGTTCGTTGTCTTTGTCCTTCAGGCAACGTGACAGATCGTACGAGTAAGGCGGGCAGACGCGTACGCCGAGGTCCTCGCCGTTGCAGTACAGATGCGCCGTCTGACCGACTTCTCCAAGGTCAATACCGGATACGCCGTCGGGCCGGTCGAAGCGGCAGGTATATCTTATCCTGCCGGAAAATCCCGGGTCGTCCGCAGATATATCGGGCAGAGCGCCTGAGGGATATTCACCGGGCAGCGGCGTGTATTTTTCCATATCTGTGTACGGGGCTTTCGCGACGCTGAACGAAAGCTCGGCCGGGATCTTTGTAAACCGCGGCTTTTCGGGCAGATCCGCCGGCGCGCCTTCGGGATCGAACACGACGATCACGGACTGATACGGCGACAGCGACAGCGCAAGCCGTCCGTCAACGGTATTTACTGAGTTGACTGCGTCGTTCAACATATCGAGCATTACGCCGCTTCTGCGGCCGTGCAGCGGCAGAAGCGTTACCGTCGTGTCGACGGGGTCGGCGACGGATTCGTTTACGAACATATACGTATGCGAGCCGCCGCTGCTGTAATGGATACAGCGCAGAAACGGATGATCGCCGTCGACCGTTATGTCTCTGTCAAAGAAATCGTCATATTCCGATATCAGGTCCCATCCGGTCGTTTTTTCCATCATTCTGATGACGCAGGCGCCGTCACCCCGCAGTTTTTCAAGCGCGGATTCGAGCGTTTGCGGCAGTTTTTTCGCCGCGGGGACGATCAAACATTTATAACGCTGATCTCCTACGCATATAACGCCGTCCTTTACCTCCGCGTGATAAACGCGGCTGCCGCTGTCATCCGTAAAGCAGTCGGCGGGGAGGATATCAAAGTCGATATGCTCGTCGTACAGCATTTTGGCGGGGACCTGCGTCAGCATCGCCGTGCCGTACTCTCCGTACCATTCGGCGTCGGCGTGATAAAGGATCGCCGCGTCGGCAACATGGACTCCGTGCGAGAGAAGATGCGCCGCGCGGTTGCCGTATCTCATAAGCTTTGAAAACCCCTCGAACTGCGGATCGACGCCGTCGGCGCCGAAATGCGGCGGACAGTCGGGATCCGGGAACGCGGGCGAGAACGCGTGAGGCACGAAGTGATTGACTCCGCGCACGAGCAGGTAATCGAGCAGCCATTTCATCGCGGGCGTGCCCTCCGCCCAGCCGTAAGCGCCGAAGACCTCGCACATCGCGCGGCCCTTCATCTGCGTGCCGATATGCGCAAACGACGCGCCGAGTTTCGCCAGGACGTAATCGAAGAACGCGGGGTCGGCGTTGTTGCCGAATGTGCTCGACGTATGGATATATCCGGACATACCGGGGATGATCTGGTGCAGTACGATATCTATGCCGCTCATGTGCTGACCGTCGAGCGACCGGAAATAGTGTCCGGCGCTGCAGCCGAGGCGCGCGTGAGCGTTCATGTCCTCGATAATATGGCCGATGTATTCGACGCCGTGAGATTCGCACCAGTCGCCGAGCTGTCTCGTGAAGCAATCCCGGTACAGCTTCGTAACGGCGTCCATATACGCGTGGCGGACCGCCCCGGTCTGCTCGCCGAGATCGAACCACAGCGCTGGAAACAGCGGCAGCGCGTCGGCGCCGAGAGCAATGGTCATCATCCCGGGCACGCGGTCGTTATACGGAAGCGCGAGGCCGGGCATCCCGACTCTGTGATCGTACATCCCGTGATCCGTGGAATGAGGTCCCGACCAGGTATTGCCGAACGACGGCTCGTCGGAGAAAAACCCGGCTACCGTTTTGCCGAAGTGTCTTTTATAGTGCTCGTAATGCGATTCGTATACGGTATCTATCAGCAGCTTTACCGATTCTGAACGCAGCATATCGACGTAATCCGGGTGCGACGTGCCGCGGCGCGATTTGTATAAAAAGAATATCCGGTAACAGCCGTCGGGGACCGAAAAACGCAGAAATCCGCGGTCGACACGGTCCGTAAGGCATATCGCCCCGGGCTCGCACGCCTCGCCCTGCCCCGTTCTCTTATACGCGAAAACGCCGAGCAGGATATGATCGGGCCCCGTCGGCTCCGCCGTAAGCATCGCGTCCCGCGCCGGTCCCATCACGTCGACGTGGCGCTCGACGAGCTGCCACGGACGCAGATCCGGGTGATGCTTCACCGCTCCTGCGGCGTGACCCGTCGGGAAATGATCGTCGTCGAGGATCCAGACCTTCATCCCGCGCCGCTCGCATTCGGATATGATGACGTCCATATCCGCCCACCAGCCGGGACCGCAGAAATCCTTGTGCGGACGCGACTCGACGCAGAGCGCGCGGCAGCCGCTTTGGTATATCCGCTCTATCTGCTCCGGTATCTTTTCGTGATGATCTCCGTGCTGCCAGTAGAACGGCAGCATGTAATTGTCCTCGCGGCCGTTTAAAACGTCGCTCAAATATCTGTTCATCGTTTACCTCCCGCTTGTGCGGTCATATCGTCCGATCCGCCGGCACGCAGTCCGGCTTTTTTTAATCCGTTTCAAGTATGCTTTTCAGCGTTTCCGCGTCGGAGTATAAGTTATTCACGTCGTCGTCTTTGACGAATTCGAGCAGAAACGGCACGTCGGGCGCGATCTTCGCGTATTCTCTCCACTGCCGGGCCTGAGCCGACAGCGGCAGGCGCACGTCGCCGCGCTCCCACGAAAAGACGTGGCAGGCGCACAGATACGGCGCCGAAAGTGAAAGCGCCCGCAGGTTTTCTTCAAAGCCGATATCGGGGTTGGGCTGGAAATGCAGCAGACACCCGGTCTCCTCCGCGAGCCGCACGGCGAGCCGCGGATCCTCTGTCATCGTCTTTCTGTGGCATTCGAGGCTCACGCGGATATTTTTATCCGCCGCCTCGCGCACGGCGCGTGAGATATTCTCCTCCGCCGCTTCATCGTATTCTTTTCCCCTGCCCGCCCAGATGCGGATATAACCGGCGCCGAGCGCGGCGGCGGTCGAAAGCACGGGGCCGAATTTACAAAAATCGTCCGCGGCGTTGTAGTAGCTGCCGTATCCCGCCGGCTCTATGCCGTATTCACGGCATAACCGCGCCGCGTCCGCGGCCGCTTCGAGATCACCCGCCGGGACGTGCACGTCGCCGCCCCATTCGATTTGACCGAGGCCCGCGGCGCGGCAGTGCCGCGCGATTTCATCGCGGCCCAGCCGGCGGAAAGTGATCGACACGAGCCCGCGCTTCATGCCATTACCTCAAGCATCGCTTCGGTCACCTCAAACAGAGGCTGATCGCCCGAAACGACACGCCCGAATTCTTCGCACATATACTCGCCCATGCGCCCGACCTCGTCGCCGAGACTGCCGGCGATATGCGGCGAGATGATCGCGTTGCCGCATTTTTTCAGCGGATGATCCTCCGGCAGCGGCTCGGGATCGGTGACGTCGAGCAGCGCCGTCCGGCAGGGCGAATCACACAGTGCGTCGTACAGCGCCTGATGATCCACCTGCGCTCCGCGCCCGGTGTTTATGAAGTACGCGTCCGGCTTCATCATAGATAGCAGCCGTCTGTCGAGCATTCCGCGCGTCTGCGCGTTGTTCGCGAGATGGTTTGAGATCACGTCGCACTCAGAAAAGATCTGCTCCAGCCCCGCGCGCTTCACGCCGAGACGGGCGAATTCTTCGTCCGGCAGGAATTTATCGTAGGCGTAAACGTCGAGCTTGTATTCCGTAAGCATCCGGCACACGAGCCGTCCGATCGTTCCGAGGCCGATAATCCCGACCTTCAGTCCGTAGTTGCCGCGCGGCGTGCATTTCGCGCCGGTGAAGACGTCGAAATATCTTTTGCCGCACAAAACGATCTGCGAAACGGTGAACTCCGCGACCGGGACGCCGTTCGCCTGCCACGCCGAGAAGATGCGCACGCCTCTCTGCAAAAACGGCCTCGCGAAGCTCTGCACTGTCCCGGCGCCGTAGAAGATATATTTCAGCGCAGGAAAATTCCGCTGGATATGATCGGCGTCGTACGATCTCATCCCCCACGTCGTGAAGACCGCCTCGGTATCGGGGCGGATTTCGTCGCAGAACTCCGGCTCATCGCCGGCAAGGCGCGCGATCTTTCCTACCGTATCGTCGGTATATACGCGGCGCAGCGCGGCGCCGCCGGTAAATATGATTTTCATCTTATCCTCACCGTAAACGAAGCTTCCTTTACGACGGCGCGCAGGTGGATGCGCCAGAGCACCGGGCTGTGCCAGTTCCGCTCTATCCCGTCGTCGCATACCTCGAATTCTTCTATCTCCGCCTTCAAACCTTTATCAAAACTCATGACGCGGCCGTGCGGCAGACTGATGCCGTCCGGGACGGCGACCGGCTTTTCGCAGGTGATGAAATGGATATCTATCTCTTTTTCGGTGTCGAGCTCGAACGAGTCCGTTATCCTCACTTCGCCGCCGTCGAGCACCGTTTTTCGGACGTACGAGACGACTCCTGCCTGTTCGGGATACGCCTGCCGCAGCTGCATCGTGGCGCCCCCGGTCGCCTCATCGTATTTCTCGTCGCTCGAGCGGAAGCGAACGCCGGGGCGCTGTTCATATCCGCCGATATCGGCGACGTTATGGTAGCCCGACTGCATATACCACAGCTCGTATCTGCCCGCAGAGAACGTCTGCTTTTTGTACGTTCCCGCTCCGGTGTCTATTATGACCGGCTCTCCGTCATAGAACACGACGACGTTTCCGACGTCGATATGGTTGTGGCCTTCGGAGTTATGACCGCCTTTCATAGCTGCGAACATGCCTTTTCCGGTGTCTTCATACTGCCTTGCGCACATGATCTTAAGCGACGGGATCCACGTGCGCATCATGCCGAGGCTTTTTCCCAGATGAGGCGGCGTGATCAGACTGCGCAGAGTGCGGTAAATGCAGTTTGAATTCAGATACAGACTGCCGAACGAATCGATGCCGTCGCCGAACAGGCAAAGCGTCGGGCTGCCGCACTTTTCGCCCATGCGGCGGATCTGGCTTCCGTCCGGGCGGACGTACGGCGGGCAGTCGGCGAAATTTATGAATCTGTGTCCGTGAATGTACATCTTCATGATGTATTCGCACATGGATTTTATAAACTGATCGCCGTAGATATCGTATTTGCCGCCGGTTATGTCGTACAGTATCTCGAGCACGTCGAAATACGAGGCGCCGGCGACGGTCCAGTAATTAGCGCCCTCGTCGCATCCGCCGTCTTCCGGCATGCCCGCGGTATATCTGTCGGTGCACTGCGCTGCCTTGCCGACAACGGTCTGCAGCGTTCTGTCGTCGTCCGCCATGACGGCGACCGTGAACAGAATGTTCGAGCATACCCACGGATTCCAGTTGTTTACCGCGTTGCCGAGCAGTCCCATCCAGTGGAACACGCAGTTGACGAACGGTTTAATCTGCCGCTCGGTAACGAGATATTTCAGTTTTTCGCATATCACCGAACAGTAGCCGTCGAGTATGTCCTTGCAATACAGATAAACCATCGAGAGCAGCGCGGCGGTGCCCGCCGAAAACAGGTCTATCGCGTGAAGACGATCGCCGTTGTAGACCGCGGGCAGTCCGAGATCGCCGTGAGACGGGCTGTACATGGCAAGATGCGCCGGAACGGTCCAGCTCGATTCCTCCATGATCGCCCAGACGGCGTCGACGAGCTTTTCGGTGAATCTTCCCTTCCTCTCGTACGCCTCAGCAAGCGCGAGCTTCATCGCCATGTCGCGGCGCCTGAAATACACCGCCTCGTATTCGGAGCGGTTGCCGTCAGCCGCGAATCTGTGATAAAGCGATGCGGGGCACATCGGCACCTCGACCGGCAGATACGCCTCGGCGGCCGATACGACCTGCTTCATTTTCGTATCGTCAAAAGCCGGATTTATCACATCTCTGAACAGTTTTATTTCGTTGCAAGGCAGACACATAGCGGCTGAAAAGCCGTGTTCGTGCATGGGTTTCGGCATGACGTCCTCCTTTATCTCATCCTGTTTTTCTGCCTGTTGAGCAGTGTTTCGAACCACAACTCGGGATCCGGCATAGCGGATACCGGTTCTATATAAGAGAAATCCCTGTCCGTCAGGGTCCTGGTCGTTCTGACGCCGTCCTGTACGTTCGGCAGCCCGTCTACGAAAGCCGA
Organism: Clostridia bacterium; assembly: GCA_017619885.1. GTDB lineage: Bacteria > Bacillota > Clostridia > Oscillospirales > CAG-272 > UBA1248. The sequence continues at coordinate 16,652 of JAFZRM010000187.1, forward strand.
GCCGTGCGTACCGATCTTCTCCGCGGAGCAGATCATCGCGGACAGCACGGCGCGCTGTGTAAGCGCCGTGTCGTAAAGTCTGAAAAGCGCGGGCAGCTCTTCCCTGCCGCCGATGACAGTCAGATCGAAGAATCCGTCGAGCAGGCGGCTGACCTTTTCAAACAGGCGCTTCATCTGCTCCGTCTTTCTGTCGTGATCCGCGCAGCGGCTCATCTCGGCTTTCAGCTCCGCCGAAATCAGTTCGATATTCGACTGCCCGTATTTTATCCGCGGCGGCTCGTAATACGGCTCGTTCACGGATTCGCACACATGTTCCGCTATGTGTTCCGCGGCGCGGAGACTGCCCACCTGCGTTGAATTGAGAGCGCTGCCGCCGGGGCGGTAAACGCCGAACGTGCCCGCCGCCTCGCCGGCGGCGTAAAGCCCTTTGACGCGGGTCTGCCAGTTTTCGTCGACCGCGATCCCGCCGTTGCAGTGCTGTGCGCAGACGGCGGCGCGCAGGCGGTCTATATACAAATCTATGCCGTGTGCGGCGTACAGTTCTATCGCTCCCTCGTTCATCTGCTTCAGCCGCTGCACCGGGGTCCCGAAAAGCGCGCCCGATCTCTGCAGATACGAGTACGCCTCGTACGGCAGCGCCGAAAAGCCCGACTCGAGCCCTTTCGGGTTCTTAGTGTAGTCGAGATACACGCGGCGGCCGTTTTTGATCTGCTGTGCGACGAGCAGATCGATCTTGGACGATCCGCCCGCTTTTGCCGTGTCGAACGGCCATTGATAGCCTTTCAGGAATATCAGCCCGAGCGAATCCTTGCCGAGCGCGTCGTATAAAAATTCGGTCTCCGACCCGTCGGGCGACACCGAGATATAGCGCGGCAGTACCTGCTGATACGTGCCGGAGAGGTTCCAGCGGAAATCCGTGCTCGCGATGCCGTACTGCCACTCCTCCATGTTCGACAGAAGCGCGCCGGCGTCGATCGCGAGGCCCGTAGAGCCGTGCTGGCTCTGCGGATATACGGTGTTTTTGTAGATGCCCGCCGGTCCGCCCGTGCAGAGTATCACGCTGCCGCAGCCGATGACCGAGATCTCGCCGGTAAGAACTGAAACGCAGGCGACGCCGCAGACGGCGCCGTCGCTTGTGATTATCTTGATCACCTGCGTGGCGTCTATGATCTCTATACCGCGCTCGAGCACCGATCTTTCAAGCGCTTCCGTCATGTATTTCGACGTCAAAGGGCCGGCGGAGGTGGCGCGTGTGCGCGGATCGTGGTCGGTTTTGTATCCGGCGTATTCGCCGTATTCATTCGACGGGAACGGCACGCCGAGCTCGACCAGGCGCATGAAACAGCGCGTCGAATACGCCGCCTCGCACAGCGCGTGCTCGCCCATAACGCCGCCTCCGCCGTAGAGCGTGGACGCGAGCTCGCGCACGCTGTCTCCCTCTCCTCCGCACAAAGACAGTTTGTAATACGTCTGTTTATCGCTTCCGGTGTTGCGCGACGTACCGCAGAGCCTGCCCTCGGTTACTATCGCGATATTTTTCACGCCGAGCGAATAAAGTCTGTCCGCGGCGTTATATCCGGCACATCCGGTGCCGATCACGAGTGCGTCGTATCTTTTCATAATCTTCTGATGTGCATTCCGCCGTCGACTATGATCGAGCATCCGGTCGTATAACCGAACGTGCCGTCGCACAGCGCGACCACGGCTTTCGCCACGTCTTCCGGCTGCCCCCAGCGCCCGAGCGGCACGAGCCCGCCGCCGATCAGCGCGTCGTATTTATCCTTTACCGCCGCCGTCATGCCGGTGGCGATTATGCCGGGGCAGATCTCGTTCACGGTTATGCCGTCCCCGGCGAGCCGGTCCGCGAAAAGCGTCGTTATCATCGAGACTCCGGCTTTTGAAATGCAGTATTCGCCGCGGCTGGTCGAGCTCGTATAGGCGGAGCAGGACGAGATGTTGACGATATATCCGCCCTCTCCCTGCTCTATCATTGCTTTTGCCGCCGCCTGCGTCAGAAACAGCGTGCCTTTTGTATTCACGCCCATCACGAAATCGTAGCTCTCCTCGGTCATCTCGAGTATATCGCGCCTCACCTTCGGCGCGACGCCGGCGACGTTGACGAGCGCGCGGAGCTTTCCGAGCCCGAGCGCGGTCCGTATCAGCTCATGGCGGCTGTCTGACGACGACAGATCGCCTTTCACGTACGTGAAGCCATCCCTGTTCCCGGCGTCGGCGACGTCCATGCCGACGACGTGGAATCCGGCTTTTATCAGCGCGTCCGCGCTTGCGCTCCCGATGCCTCCGAGCGCTCCGGTCACGATTGCGATATCCATATTCCTCTCCTGTCCGGGCCGCGTCAGCGCCCGTTTTCCTTCATTTTCGCGTACAGATCTCTGTAGCATTCATCGTATACGGCGCATCCGGACGGCATTCCGCCGCGCATCAGCTCCGTACAGCGCGAGCACGTCACACAGTATTTCGGGCGCGTCTGCGCTTTGCTCAAATGATCTCTGTATATTTCCGGATAAGCGAGCCACATCCTGCCGAAGCCTACGAGATCGCTGACGCCGTCGCGGAGCAGCTCTTGTGATTTTTCGATTATATTCTTTCCGTAGTACGACATCCCCGAGCAGACAAGAGGCAGGGACGGAAACTTCTCTTTTATGTGTTTTTGCACCGCAATGAATCTTTGAAGCCCGGTCCGCGGGCTTTCGGGCGGTATATAGCCGCCTTTTCTGAACGGGCGGTTCACGTGCGGATTGTAATACGGATTACCGACGGTGACGTTTATCAGCCCGACGCCGGCACGTATCAGCTCCGATATCAGCGCGTCAGGCTCGGCATAATCGATATTCCCGTCGGCGTCTGTGCCGAAGCCGTACGGATACGGCACGACGTCGGACACTCCGAGGCGGCTTGCGACGATCATATCTGACGGGATCGCGGATCTTACCGCCCGCACGCAGTCGAGCAGGAGGCGCGTTCTGTTTTCGAAGCATCCGCCGTAATCGCCTTCACGCGAAAAAGCGGACAAAAGCTCCTGCAAAAGATATCCGTGGCATGATTTGACGTCGACCCCGTCGAAGCCGACCTCAACCGCGAGGCGCGCGCTTTTCGCGTAAAGCGCGGGAAGCGATCCGAGATAACCGTCGGTCGCGACGCAGCCGGGCGGCACCGGCTTTTTTGCCTCGTAGAGCGCGTTGTGATACGCGATGATCGGCGAGGCGCTCTGTCTGCCGGAATGCGTCAGCTGCAGGATATATATCTGACGTTCGCCGGACGCCTTTTTCATTTTGGCAAGCAGCGAGGAAAAAGCCCCGGCGCTGTTCTCCGTCAGCATCATCTGCGTCTCACCGGTCCGAGCCTCCGGACAGACGGCGCACGCCTCGAACCACACGGTCCCCACGCCGCTTTCCGCGGCTTTCATATACTTCCGCTCCGTCAGCTCCGACGGCGAACCGTCGGGGCGGCAACTGCGGCTCTCCATCGGCTGAAACACCAGCCGGTTTTCAAAGATCTTATCCCCGATACGGTAACTCTGATCGATCATACCTCTCCACGCTTTCTCAGCCGCGGTCACCCGTTATTTCTTCCAAAGACGGAAGCTTTTCCCTGTTCTCGTACACGCGGACGGTACAGTCCTCGACGGTTACGCCGCGCACGATCTGGCCGACGGGGCTCTGTTTGCTTCCGCGCCGGTTTATCCGTACCTGCGCCGCGCCGTGTGTCTTTTCCGTGCAGTAAAAATCACATCCGCTGACCGTTATCCGTTCGTTTTCGCGGTTGAAAACCAGGATATCGAAGCAGTAATTTTCATTGTATACGTTTTTCATGTTGCCGAGAAAAACGCAGTTTTTTATCGTGCAGTCAGTGCTCGGCGTGTGGACGTTTTCACCGCTGACCTGATCGAGCATCACGGTGTCCATTATCAGCACGCCCTGACCGTCGTTGTCTGCGATGATACATCCGTCGAGCGTGATATTATGGTCGTCGCGCTCAAGGTCGAAGCCGCAGCCGTCAGGGGAACCTCCGTTGCGGCATCCGCAGAAGCGGCTGTTTTTTATATAAAGGTCGCGGCACGACGACAGAAGCGCGGCGGTCGTTCCGAAAGCCATGCTTTGCGAGCTCATGCCGTCGTCGTAGTCGATATTCTCGAAGACGCCCCATTCGCTTCCCTCGCCTTCATATCCGAAGTCGCAGGAATCGAAATTCAGCGCCGTCATGGTGCCGCGGCAAACAACGTTTTTCATGCTCCAGTTCGCGGTATATTCCATGAACTGGTTCGCGCCGGTGCCATAGTGGTACGAATAGCAGTTCGCGCCCACGGCGATAACGCAGCCGTCAAAGCGGCAGTCCGATATCTCGACGCAGGAAAGCACCGTTGAAGGAGCGCAAACGCCGTCAACGCTGACCGAAGCAAGCGGCAGCGCGGGCCTGCCTCCGACGTTTATCGCCGTCGGCCAGATATATTCGTATACGCCGCCGTTGCCCGAAAGACCGCCTTTTTTCTCTCCGAGCCATCCGACCGAGGTCATCGCCTCCGCCATGAGTTCGGGACAGTTCACGTTGAAGAATTCACAGCCGGTTATTCTTATATGGCCGTCGTCATGGACGCCGTTTGCGCGCAGATAAATGCCGAGGTGCGTATCTCCGACGGAAATACCGTCGAACCACATATAGCCGAGCCCGTTTTCGGCATCCTCGCAAAGCACGGCTATATCGTCTCTGCCGTTGTCAAGCGAGATGCGCGGCATTTCGTCTCCTTCGCCGTAAGCGCCTATATAGATCCAGCCGTCTGCGTCGCCTCTGCCGCGCAGTACGAGCCTTTCGTGCCACGTGTCGCCGCGGCGCAGAAGCACGCGGTCACCGGGGCAAAGAGTCACGCCGTCCATGACGGACAGGCTTTTTTTCGCGCTCTGCGGCGTCGTTCCGTCGTTTTTGTCGTCGCCTTCGGCGCTGAAATAATACCGTTTTCCGCCCTCGCTCAAGCCTTTATCCTCCGTGTCGGCCGGTCCGGTCCAACCGGATGCCGTCTCAGTTTGCGTCACCGTTTCCGTGACGTCCGCGCCGGTTTCCTCCGGTCCCGCCGTACATGAGGCGAACGGGAGGAGCAGAAATACAAGCAGCGCGATCGAAACAGCTTTTTTCATATCAACCCACCGGGAAGACGCTGCCGCCGATGAACTCTCTTATCAGACTGTTTCTCGGCACGTCTTCGCACGACAGACCGAGGAAATATTCGAGGAATTTCAGCAGTCTTTTCGCCTCGGGATATTCGGGCGAATCATGTTCTATCGAGAAAAGCAGCGGCTCGGCGAACGTTTTCAGCACCGCGAGCTCGTACAGCGACGCGGAATTGAACATCACGTCCGCGCCCTCCTGGAACGGAAAGATATGCTTCTGTTCACCGTGTCGAACGGACTGCCAGCGCGAGATCGTGTCCTTAGCGGAAAATCCGCGCGTCCGCGCGTCGCGGACCATGCGGCGTATCTCGCGGTTGTCCGTCGTCGGGATGCGGTTGTGCTCGTCGATATTCAGCGCCGTCACCGCGCTGATATAGATCTTGAATTTATCGTCGGGGCTTATGGCGTACGAGAGTTTATCGTTCAGACCGTGGATGCCCTCGATGACGAGGACGTCGTCCGCCCCCATGCAGAGCGTGCTGCCGTTGTACTCCGGCACGCCTTTTTTGAAGTTGAACGTCGGCAG
>JAFZRM010000188.1 GCA_017619885.1 Clostridia bacterium
AACCTCGGCTTCACCTACGCGGAGCTCGACAGATATATAAGAGAAGGTGTGATCGAGGACGAGGCGAAAAAAGCCCGAATCGATCATCTGCACAAGGTCAATCTTTTCAAGCTGAAGCTGATGCCGTCGTTTGTGCCGGATCTCGGGTGATTCATCTGCGGCGTTTGCTGCGGAAGATCGCGGCGCAGATCACGGAGAGCAAAAGCGCTGCGGTCAGCCCCGCGGCGGCCGCGGTCATGCCGCCGGTCAGCGCGCCGAAAAGGCCCTTTTCATCGACTGCGCGGCTGACGCCCTCCGCTATCGCCGCACCGAACCCGGTCAGCGGCACGCGCGCGCCCGCGCCGAATATCTTGACGAGCCCGCCGTATATCCCGACGGCTCCGAGTATCACCCCGGTCACGACGTAACCCGTCAGGATGCGCGCCGGGGTGAGTTTCGTTTTGCAGATCAGTATCTGCGCCGGCAGACACAGAAGCCCGCCGGAGCAGAAAACGAGCAGATATTTCAAGAAAGTATCCATACGTCCCTCACAAAAAAACGGTACGGCTATTGTTGCCGTACCGGACTTTTTATATTCACGGACACTCGAAACCCGCCGAAAACCTTACGAGATGCGCGATGCCGGGTATGCTCTGCCCCTGCGCGAGCGCCATCGGGCTCATCAGCGCGCCCGTCCCGACGAACAGCGCGTTTTTCACGCGCTTTTTGGAAAATTCGTCGTAAAGGTATGCGGCGAGGCCGGCTGCGGAGCATCCGCAGCCGCTGCCGCCGCTGTGGACGTCCTGGTCTTTGCGGTAGATCAGCACGCCGAAATCCTTGTATCCGCGTCCGAGATCGAGCCCGCGGCGGCGGGTAAGCTCGGCTGTAAGCGAGCTTCCCTCCTCGCCGAGATCGCCGGTCAGTATCAGATCGAACGAGGACGGCGAATAGCCCGTCTCGCCGAAATAGCGCAGAAGCGTATCCGCTGCGGCGGGCGCCATCGCTGCGCCCATGTTCGCCGCGTCCTTCACACCGTAGTCGACCGAGACGCCGGGCATGACCTCGCGGATATACATCGGCGACTCGCCGCGGTCGATTATCGCGCAGCCGGATCCGGTGACGGTCCACTGCGCCGTCGGCGTGCGCTGACCGCCGTATTCTACCGGAGCGCGGAACTGGCGCTCCGCCGTAGCGTTGTGCGAGCAGGCGATCGCCGCCGCGCGTTTGAAATAGCCGCCGTCCACCGTCAGCGCCGCGAGCATCACCGCCTCCGCCATCGTCGAGCAGGCGCCAAACAGACCGAAATACGGTATATCGAACGGCAGAAGCCCGTACGAGGACGCCGTGCACTGGTTCATCAGATCGCCCGCGAAGATCGCGCCGATATCGGACTCGGAAAAGCCGCCTTTTCTCAGCGCGTGGCAAAAACAGCGTCGCGTCATCTCCGCCTCCGCCGCCTCGAATGTCTTCTGCCCGAACGTGTCGTCCTCGCAGAACTCGTCGAGCCCGCACCCGAGCGGGCCGTCGTGCTCCTTTTTGCCGCACACCGCCGCGACGGCGCTGACGCCCACGCGGTTTTTCAGTTTTATCACACCCATGTCAGTATCCTTTTTTTCTATTATCGACGCGTATCCGGCCGCCGAAACGCGAGAAATAAAAAAAGAGCCCCGAACGACTCGGCCGATTCAATGATGAATGATGATTTTGCCTCCGGCAAAAATGATGATGCGGCTTTTGCCGCAATTATGAAACGCGCCCCGTTCCGCGGGGCGCGTTATGGATCTGATTTAATCGTTGCGTTTCTTTCCCCAGAAGAACAGGGAGACGGTTCCTGGACCGGTGTGGCTTCCGATCGTGGCGCCGATCGGGAATATCTCGGGCTCGCCCCTCATCTTCGGGAACTTCTCCTTCACGAGGTCCGCCAAACGTTGAGCGTCCTCCGGGCATTCGGACTGGCAGATGAAGACCTTGCCGGCGTAATCCTGCCCGTCTACGGCGTTTTCGACCATCTTCTCGACGGTGCGGCGGATGACGCGCTTTTTCCCGAGAATCTTCTCGCGCGGGATCAGTCTGCCGAAGTTGTCCATGTTGAGCAGCGGGCAGATGCCGAGCATGTTTCCGAGGAAGCCCGACGTCTTCGACACTCTGCCGCCCTTTATATAGAACGTCAGATCGGTCGAGAAGAACCAGTGGTGCATATTCAGTCTGTGCCTGTGCAGCCAGTCGTTGAGCTCCTCTATCGTCTTGCCCTTGTCGCGCAGATCCGCGAGCGTCTCCATGATCAGCCCGTAGCCGCTCGACGCGCCGAGCGAATCGACGACGTAGACCTTTCTGCCCGGGAACTTCGCCCTCACCTGATCGGCGGCGACCATCGCGGAGTTGTACGCGCCGGAGATTCCGGTGGAAAGCGTCACGTGAAGTATATCGAGTCCCTGTTCAAGGTATTTTTCGAAGAATTCCATGTATTCGCCCGCCGACGGCTGGGACGTTTTCGTGCTCTCGCCCGCGAGCATACGCTCGTACAGCATCGCCGGCGGCATCGTCTGTCCGAGGTCGTCGGGGTATTCCACGCCGTTAAGCGAATAATGGAAACACAGATATTTTATATTCCGGGCGTCGAAGCGCTCTTTGCTCAGGTCCGCGGAAGAACAGCAGGTCAGTACGTAATCGGCCATAATAACCCCCATTTAAGTCTTATGTATTGATTATAACACATAAATATGGAAAAATAAGTCACCTTTTGGGAAATGAATTAAAAAACTTCTTTTAAAAAGATTGATTTCAGCCGGGCCGTTTGACCGAGGCGACGAACGCTGCCCGGACCGGCGCCGGAACGACGCGCGCGAGCCGGTTTAAAAAGCCGGGGACGATCGTCTTTCCGCCCGCCGAAAACTTCTTTACCGCGTATCCGGCGGCTTTTTCCGCGCTCATCGCGCCGCGGGGCTTTTTTGCTCCGGCGCGTCCGAAGAACTCCGTGTCAAGCGGCCCCGGGCAAAGCGAGCACACGGTCACGCCGTATTTTTTCGCTTCCTCGCGCACGGCGAGGGTGTAGCTGTGCAGATACGCCTTCGACGCGTAATACGACGCCGTATACGGTCCCGGCTGGAACGCCCCGACGGAGCAGACGTTCAAAAGCGCCCCGTATCCGCGGCCGCAGGCGTCCGACAGAAACAGCTTCGACAGCTCCGTCGCGGCACAAACGTTGACGGCGATAAGCTCGCCGTCGCGTTCTTCGGATACGGTCCACGCCTCGCCCGAGGCGCCGAGCCCGGCGTTGTTGACGAGCACGGACAGCGTGAACCCGTCCGCTTTTATCCGCTCGTAGAGCGCCTTCGCCGCGCCTTCCGCGGACAGGTCGGCGGCGTAATACGCCGCGCCGAGTTTTTCCGCGGCGGCGCTCAGCGCTTCCGCGTCCCTGCCGTGTAGGATAAGCTCGAATCCGCGCTCCTTCAGTTTTCCGGCGAGCGCAAAACCGAGCCCGCGGGAGGCGCCGGTAACGAGCGCCGCACCGCGGGCTTCAAGTCCGTTAAAATTCCGCATTTTTCGGAGTTCTCGGATACGCTATGACGTCTCTGATGTTGTCGATGCCGGTGATGAAGCGCATCATCCTCTCGACTCCCATGCCGAAGCCGCTGTGCGTCGCGGTGCCGAAGCGCCGCAGATCGAGATACCAGCCGTATTCTTCGGGATCGAGTCCCATCTCGTTTATCCTCTGCATGAGCACGTCGTATCTCGCTTCGCGCTCCGACGCGCCGACGATCTCGCCGAGCCCCGGGAAGAGCAGGTCGGTCGCGGCGACGGTCTCGTTGTCGTCGTTGACCTTCATGTAAAACGCCTTGTGTCCCTTCGGGTAATCCGTGACGAACACGGGGCGGCCGAAGTATTCCTCGGCGAGGTATTTTTCGTATTCGGTCTGAATCGCGCAGTCGTCGGTCACCGGGATCTCAAACTGCTTGCCGGATTCTTTCAGTATCTTTATCGCTTCCTTATGCGTTATGCGCGCGAAATCGCAGGATACGGTATGCTTCAGCTTTTCGATCAGCCCGGGTTCGATGAATTTGTCGAAGAACGCGAGCTCGTCCGGGCAGTGCTCCATAACGTAGCCTATGATATATTTCGACATATCCTCGATCGTGGCTATGAGCCCGTCGAGGTCGCAGAAAGCCATCTCGGGCTCGACCTGCCAGAACTCCGCGGCGTGGCGCGGCGTGTTCGAGTTTTCAGCGCGGAACGACGGTCCGAACGTGTAGACGTTGCGCAGCGCCAGCGCGAACGGCTCGACGTTGAGCTGTCCGCTGACAGTCATATAAGTCTTTTTGCCGAAAAAGTCCTTCGTATAGTCGACGTTTCCCTGCTCGTCGAGCGGAACGTTCGCCGGGTCTATCGTCGTAATGCGGAACGTCTCGCCCGCGCCCTCGCAGTCGGAGGTCGTGATGCAGGGCGTCGTGACGTTCACGAAGCCCCTGTCGGTCAGATATTTATGGATCGCAAACGTGAGGATCGAGCGGACTCTGAACACCGCGGAGAACGTGTTCGTTCTCGGGCGCAGATGCGGGATCGTGCGCAGGTATTCGAAGCCGTGGCGCTTCTTCTGAAGCGGATAGCTCGGATCGCAGCCGCCCTCTATATCAATTTTGTCCGCGTGTATCTCGTACGCCTGCTGACTGCCCGGCGTGTGGATGAGTTTTCCCGTTACTATGACGCAGGAACCGGTGTTGAGCGCGTCGACCTCCTCAACTCCGGGAAGCTCCGGAGAATATACTATCTGCAGAGTGTTGAAGCAGGTGCCGTCTGAAAGCTCTATAAAGCCGACGTTCTTGCTCCGGCGCGCCGTCCTGATCCAGCCGCCGGTGACGACGACGGTATCCTTCAGCTGATCCGCCCTCTCGAATATTTCCCTTAAAGATGTGACGTTCATCATCGAATCTACGTCCTTTCAAAATTATTGATGTTTCATTTTATCACAAATGAAGCTTTATTTCAAGCCCTTTTTGAGATTTTTTTAAATAACGGCGCAAAAGAAACGCCGCGAAACGCACGTTTCGCGGCGTAATATCGCCTAATCGTCGCTTATTTGATAATGCCGAGCGAATCGATTATGGCGTCGAACTCCGTGATGCCCTCGGGGATCGTCGTCAGCGTCGCCATCTGGATCTGGATCGTATGGTCGTCAAAATGGATCTTGACGAGCGACTGCGCGATCGCGCCGCCGTTGCCCCAGACGTAGTCGAGCTTAGTCACGACGTGATCGTCGACAAGATAGGAGTTGAACGCGCTCAGCTCGTAGTCGGCGCCGATCTGCGGTGCGACCGAATCGAGGAACACCTTTGCAGACGCGTCGGTCATGGGATCGAGCGCGGGCATCGTCGCGAAGTTGAAGAAGCAGGTCCCCTCCGCCACGCCGTCCTTGAGTCCGGACGGATAACCGCTGAAGTCCTTGAACGTGTAATTGTCGGGTTTTATGACGTAAATGTCCTCGAAGACGTACGCGTTGTCCGGTATCTGCTGCGCGGGCTCGGTGGTAGTCTCGGGCTCCGTGGTCGCCTCGGGCTCGGTCGTTACCTCGGGCTCGGTCGTTGCTTCGGGCTCGGTGGTTGCTTCGGGCTCGGTCGTTACTTCGGGCTCCGTCGTCGCCTCGGGTTCGGTCGTCGCCTCGGGCTCGGTCGTCGCTTCCGGTTCGGTCGTCGCTTCGGGTTCCGTCGTGGCTTCGGGTTCCGTCGTAGTCGCCGCCGTGACGTCGGCTTCGGTGACCTCGGGCGTGGACGGCGTCTCCGTCGTCGCGGTCTCCCCGCCGCCGCAAGCGCAAAGCGCCGCGATAAGCGTCAGGGTTATGAATAATGCCGTGAGTTTTTTCATTTCAATCCTCCGTGATCCGGCCGTCGCGGTTTTTTACGCGGCCGTTTATTGTTGATATTATATATCGCTTTTTGCCGTTTGTCAAGCGCAATCGGCGAAATTTACGCCGCGGCGCGCCCGGCCGTCACTTGACAAACGCGGCGCCGGGTGATATAATCTTAACGATAACGGGGGTATCGTATGAAGAGATACGTATTCATCTTAATATCTCTGCTCCTGTGCGCGCTGATCGCATGCGGCAAAGACACGCCGCCCGAGACGGACACGATTGCCGTGACGGACACGGACGCGGTCACACAGGACGGCGTCACGACGGCGACGGAAACCGAGCCGCCGGAGCCCGAAGCGGTGTTTTCGGTATACGCGGACGGCGCCGCCGTACTCGATCTGTTGACGGGGGTCTCCGTACCGTTTGAAGCGGACGGAGAGGCCGCAGTGACCGTGATCAACACGGCGGACGGCCGCACGGCGCGGCCCGTGTTCGTCTGTGACGGCAAGGAAGTGCCGGTCGAAAACGGACGTATCACGTGCACCGGCACCGTGACCGCGTCCGCGATCTGCTCGGACGGGACGGTTTTCGCCGCCGATCCGTCGCTTATCCAAAGCGTCGGAGCGGACGGTGTTTTCGTCATGACCTCCGATATGAGCGCCGACGGTGAAGTTCAAGTAAACGTGCCGTTCACCTGGGAGACGCGCGGGCATACGTTCACCGCCGACACGCTGATATTCGGCGGCGAAGGCGGGGTGACCGTTATTAAAAACGGCGACGGGAGTATAAGCTGCCGCAGAGTCGTCTGCGACACGCCCGGGCGCCGGTATGAGATAGAGGAGGAATTCTCCGATTTTTGCGAGCGTGGCTTCTGCTTCGTCCGCGCGGAATCGGTCAACGGCAGAAGCGTCGACGAATCGTCCCTTTTGCTTGACAGCGAGGAAAAGGTGCTGTATTATACGGACGGCGGCGCGCTTTCTATACCGGATTTCGTGAAGACGGTGACGTTTTCCGGCGTATCGCTCGGCGATCTGACGGTGCGCGATCCGGTCGGGCTGATATTTTCCCCAGGCTCGACCGTTTCCGGCGCGCTTTCGCTTGAATCCGATCACGGCGGCGTGTTCTCGCTCACCGACGAAAACGACCCGCCGGTCCTGGCCGGCAGCGTGTCGGTCTTCGCGCCTGACGCTGAGCTTATCTGGCACGGCGGCGAGCCGTCGGCGGACTTTGCCGACAGATATTTCACCGTCGGCCGGTACAACGGGCTGGAGCTCGACGCGATGACGGGCGGCGATCCGTCGCTTCTGCCCGACGGCGTGCGGATCGGCGGGAATGCGATAAGACCCGACGGATATTATATAGATATGACGGTCACGTACGACGCCGGTCTGCCGACGGTGAAAAGCCGGATATCCGGCCTGCCCGACACCGTCGAAGGAAAACTCAGCGAATCCGGCGGCGCGCTCTATCTCACCGTCACCGACGGCGAGCGCAGCTGCGGTTACAGGATAAACTCAGGATATACGCGATATTATCTGCCGAGGATCTGTATCGATACGCAGGACGGCGCGGCAGTCGAGTCGCACGACGAATATATAAACTGCACCGTAACGGTCGATTACAACGGCGCGGGCGGCTTCGCGGCGGTGTCCGGCGCGCCGTGCCGGATACGCGGCAGAGGCAGCTCGAGCTGGAAACTCGACAAAAAGCCGTACCGGCTGAAATTCGACGGCAAAACTTCGCTTTTCGGGCTGACTCCGGCGAAAAACTGGGTGCTTCAGGCGAATCACGCCGATAAATCGCTGATGCGGAACACCGTCGCGATGGCGATCGGAGCGAAGCTGACGAACATGCCGTTCGTCCCGCACAGTTACCTCTGCGACGTCTTCTTAAACGGCAAATACGTCGGCACGTACAGTCTGACCGAGCACGTGGAGGTGCAGGACGGAAGGATAGAGGGCGAGCGCGACGGGGGCGACATCGACACGGACTATCTGCTCGAGCTCGGCGAGGAAGGCAAACAGACGTCTTTCGGCAAAAGCATGTTCGGCTGCGAGCTGACGCGTTATGCCGAGATAAAGAACCCCGGCGCGGACAAGCTGACGTACGAGCAGTATATCTACATCAGAGAATACGTGTACGACGCCGACAACGCGGTAAAGACGCTTGACGGTTACGAGGATTATATCGACGTCGACTCGCTGATAGACTGGTTCATCCTGCACGAGTTGAGCTTCAACGCGGACAATTCTTTCCGCAGATCCGTGTTTCTGCTGAAGAAAAAGGGCGGGAAGCTGTATCTCGCATGCCCGTGGGATTTCGATTACGCTTTCGGGAATTATTTCCGCGATCTCGACGATCCGGTCGGCTGGATCTGTCTCGGAAACGAAAACACGCATGACGAGAATTTTGAAATAAAGCGGAACTGGATGACTTATCTTTTGCAGGACGAGTCGTTCAAAAAGAAGCTGAAAGCTCGCTGGGAGCAGGTAAAGGACGACCTGATCAGCACGGCGAACGATACGGTCGACCGGCTGTACGGGGAGTGCGCCCCGTCCGCCGAGGCGAATTTCGCCGTCTGGGGCATCCTCGGCAAGACCGTGCAGTACGAGAAGCACGGCGCGCCGAAGACCGATACGTTCAAAGGCAACGTCGATTACCTGCGCGATTATCTGAATAGAAGATACGAGTGGATGGATTCCGAGATCTCGTCTTACTGACCGGCCTTTACCTTCCCTTGTTGGGGAAGGGGGACCGCAGCACCCCCCTACCCCCGCCTCCCCCCCCAACATCCGTTGGGGCTTTTTTTGCTGTAGGGCGGGGGCTTGCTCCCGCCGCCCCCCCCGGGGGGCACCGGGTCGTCGTTAGGGGGTCCCCGTTGCGAACCGGAGAGCAACGGGGGTTCACGTAGCCGACCCCTACGGCATCGCGCCCCCTCAGATCTCTGATCTGCGGGAGGGGAACAGGGGGTTTGGGGGGTGACGAGCATTGCGCCGCCGGGGGCGGAT
>JAFZRM010000189.1 GCA_017619885.1 Clostridia bacterium
GCAAAGCTGTATTACAGTTCGTCAAACTGCTATCAGCGCGACCAGGCGTATTTCTTCTGCTCGACCTATCGTAAAGAATCGAGCAACTGCTCGGCTCACTTCATCCGCGAGAAGGTCGTGTATCAGATGGTGCTTGCGGCTCTGAAACGGATCTTCAAAATGATCAGCATTTTCGAGGAAGAATTCGTTGATCTGCAAATGCGTCATTACGGTGTGGCGAGAAAGAACGAGCTTGCGTCAAAGAAGCGCGAACTTTCCAAGGCGAAAGCACGTATCAAGGAGATCGACCGGCTCATTCAGAAAAGCTATGAGGACAACGCAAAAGGAAAGATCACCGACGAGCGTTACGCCACGCTGACAACGTCGCTTGAAACGGAGCAGAAATCTCTGAAAGCCGCCGTTCCCGAAATGGAAGCGCAGCTTGAACAGCAGGTTGACAAAACTGAAGAACTTCATCACTTCGTTGAAAAGATCAAGAAGATCACCGATCTGAAGGAGTTGACGCCGGAGCTGGTACACGAATTCATCGAAAAGATCGTTGTGTTTCAGCCGAGATACGTTGACGGTCAGCGGGTACAGCTTATCGACATCTACTTTAACGGCGTCGGTATCGTCGAAGAAATGACGCCCGAGCAGATGGAAGAAGCTTTTCAAACGCGTCTCAAAGCCGAAGAAACCAAAAGCAAAACGGCGTAACCAAAGCGGTCACGCCATCTTACAACAAATCAAATATTCAATTTAGATACAAAGGCCGCCTTGGGGCATCTTCCTTACGGAGGGTGCCCCAAGCGGTTTTTTTTGTTTGTTTCGGCCGCTTATTACGTAAAAAACGGCGATATCGGCTTGACGCCGGCTGCGGAAAATAAAATGAATTATTAAAAAAGTTGACTTTTTCAAATAAACGAGATTTTTACTTGGAAAAATGAAAGATTAGTGTTGACAACTTGCAATTTAACTGATATAATATTCTTGAGCAAATATATAATGGTTTTGCGGGTAATTTTCGCCTTGAACTAAGCAGCTTGTGGATCACTTTGGCAAAGTTATTTACCGAACTTGATTAAGGAGGAAAACATGGGAAAATCAGTCGTCAAAAGACGTATCCCGGCGCTGTTGCTCTGCGCCGTGATGATCGTCAGTATGATGTCACAGGGTATCTCGGCGGTCATGAAAGCCGCGCCGGCGATACCTGCAGGCACGGAGCCGGGATACGTTGAAACGATCAGCGTTCCGGCAAAAGAAAAAGAAACGGAAACAGTGATCGAAGAGACCACTGAGACTGCATCCGACGTCGCGGAACAATATCCCGCGGAAGAGATCGAGATGCAGGAAGTCAGTCTGGTCAACGCCGACAGCGGTCTGTACTATAACCTCGGCATCACCCCGAGATCAGCCGGTACGGTTCTGGAAGACTGGAACTACAACACTCGCATACTCAAACTGACCGCGGTCCCGTATATGGGATGCTCGTTCATCTGCTGGACGGAATTCTACTACGATGAAGAAGAAGGCGAAGAGAGAGAGCGTCTGATCCAGGACAGCGATCCGTTCAGCCCCGTATATTCATGGTACGTGGCGGCGAGCGGACGCACACTTGTGGCCAACTTCAGAAAGGGCGGCGAGTATTTCATCTGGGATGCCGGCACGTATTCCGAAAAAGGCGAACTTGAGGTGTCGCCGAAACTGGAAAGTGTACGTCCCGGAACCGAAATAACCGTTAAGGCCACACCTTTCAAAAACTATGAGGTCGTCGGTATCGAATTCGGCTACGCCGTGGAGGAAGGGTTCTTGGGATCCGAGAACGTAGAGTGGGAGAGGATCTCCGACGAGTCGACGGCAACGTTCAAGATGCCGTCAAGCGACGTCTGGGTCCGCGCGGTATTCCGCTCGACCCTGCCGCATACGGTAAAACTTATATGCGATGACAGCAACGGTACGGTCACGTTCAGCGACGGATCGACGACGAAAGGTATCGTCGCCGGAACGACTGTCACGCTCAACGTGACTCCGGCGGAGAACTACCGCCTGAAGCTTATCACCGGCGTGCCGGAAAGCTACGATCTGCGGACTCATACTTTTGAGATGCCGGACCAGGATCTTGAGATACACGCAACGTTTACCGAGCTGCAAACTTATGAGATCCAGTTTAAATTCACACCTTCGGCCGATTACGGCACGATCGTGCCCGCGTACAATCAGGAGACCGGCCTGCTCGTAGTCGCCGCAGCTCCGACGAATTCTTCCATCCTGTTCACCGGATGGTATGACGAGAACGGAAACTTCCTGTCAGACGATTTTATATACTCGTTTTATCCGGATCGCAACATGCTGCTCGAATTGAGATTCACTCAGGGCTATACGATCTATAAAGCGAATATGAGTCACGGTACTTTCGAGCTGTATCCGGAAAGGGTATCGCCGTTATTCACCGACACCAAATCGTATTATAAGCCGGGAGAGCAGGTAAGACTAATAGCGACGCCGGACGACGGCTACATGCTCAAGAATTACTATTACGTCTATTACAACGATTACTCAGCTTATCAGAGCGGTCAGTCCGACCTGATGCATAAGCTTGACGGCGACACGATCACCATGATAAACGATTCGGTGATAGTCATGGCCGCCTTCGTAGTCGGTTATGATATTAACGCCGCGTCAAATAACGACGACGCCGGCTCCGCGCTGGGCGCCGGTAAATACGAACAGAACACTTCCGTCACGCTGACCGCGCAGCCCAAAGCGGGCTATGAATTCGTCAACTGGACGGAAAACGGGACCGAGGTGAGCACGTCGGCTGAATACACGTTCACCGCGACCAAGAACCGCGATCTCGTGGCTAACTTCCGCAAACTCGTCAACGTCACGGTAACGGCTTCAAACGATTCTTATGGTACCGTTTCCGGCGGCGGTGAATATTCGCCCGGCACATCCGTGACGGTCACGGCGACGCCTGCGACCGACTGCGTATTCGTCAACTGGACGAAGAACGGCACGGAAGTCAGCACGTCCGCTTCCTACACGTTCACCGCGCAGGAAGACGTTGAACTGGTGGCGAATTTCAGACAGCTTGACAATTACACCGTTACCGTGGTATCGTCGAACGGCGAATACGGTACGGTATCAGGCGGCGGAACGGTCAAGGAAGGCAATTCCGTCACGGTCGTCGCGACTCCTTCGGCGGACTGCTATTTCGTCAACTGGACGAAGGACGGCGTGCAGGTCAGTACGTCCGCTACCTATACGTTCACGCCCGAAGGCAACGTAACGCTGACGGCCAACTTCGAGCACGTTCAGGAATTCACGGTCAGCGTAACGTCGTCCAACACCGCGTACGGCACGGTATCCGGCGGCGGCAAGTTCAAGACCGGCGAATCCGCGACAGTCAAGGCGACTGCGATCGGCGACAGCATATTCGTCAACTGGACGAAGAACGGTGTGGAAGTCAGCACGTCCGCCGAGTATACGTTCACCGTACAGGAAAGCGTTGATCTCGTTGCGAATTTCCGCCAGCCTGACACCTACACCGTTACGGTGTCTTCGTCAAACGACGCGTACGGCAGCGCATCCGGCAGCGGATCGTATAAAGAAGGAACGTCCGTAACCGTCACGGCGACGCCTGCAGCCGACTGTGTTTTCGTCAACTGGACGAAGAACGGTGAACAGGTCAGCACGTCCGCTTCCTACACGTTCACGCCTGACTCGGACGTTGAACTTGTCGCGAACTTCAGACTGCTGAACAGTTACACGATCACCGCGGTATCTTCCAACAATGATTACGGCACGGTATCCGGCGGCGGCACGTACAAGGAAGGCGCCGAGGTAACGCTTAAAGCGACGGCGATCGGCGATTACATGTTCGTCAACTGGACCGTCGACGGCAGCGAGGTCAGTACGAGCGCCGAATACAAATTCACGGCAAGCGCGAACGTGACCGTCACCGCAAACTTCATAAAAACCGATATACCTGTCGGAAGCACGTTCCAGTATACAGGAGAAGACGGACATACGCTGACCTACAGGGTGATCGATCCGATCAAGCGAACCGTTGAAGTAAGCGACGGAAGAAGCGCCGCCGGCTCTGTTATGATACCCGAAAAGGTCAAAAACGGAAACGGCATTGAATTCACGGTCGTCCGTATAGGCGACAACGCTTTTAATGAATCGGGCGACAGCTGGGACAATAAGATCCTGAATCACATTACGATCCCGAGTACCGTTAAGAGCATCGGCAAAAATGCATTCGAGTATTGCTGGGCGTTGGGTGTCACGCTTTCTGAAGGGCTGGAGGTAATCGAGGATTACGCCTTCTGGAACTGTTCGGCAATAGGCGAGCTGGAACTTCCGAGCACATTGACGACGATCGGAGAGTACGCATTTTATCAGTGTTTCTCCATTCCGGAAATCACGATCCCGGCTTCAGTGACCAATATCGGAGATGCGGCTTTTGTCCAGTGTAATACTTTAAAAGCTTTTATTGTTGATGAAGGCAACGTTAATTTTAAGTCGATTGACGGAGTTTTGTTCAGGAATATTGAAGGCGGTAGGGAGCTTGTTTCTTATCCGACTGCTAAAGAAGGCTCAAAGTATGAAATCCCTTCAGATACCATAGTTATAGGGAGTTTTGCATTTTATCGTAATGAAAATTTGCAAAATGTAACTATACCGGATGGAATAACGAGCATAGGAGAATATGCATTTTATTACTGCAACAAATTAAGCATGGAGCTTGTGATTCCGGGCAGCGTCACAACGATCGGCGGCGATGCGTTCGAATATTGCAGCGGAATTCCCAAACTTACGATAGTCGGTAACGACCTGACGATCGGAGCTTATGCTTTTGCAGATGCTGACAGTATTGCCGAGGTAACAATTCCGGGAACCGTAAAAAGCATTGGCAAGTATTGTTTCGGTTGGTGCAATAACTTGAAAAAACTGACTATCTTGCCCGGTGTCGAATCTGTTTCTACAAATATTGTTTACTATTGTAACAATGCAACGGTGTATGTACCGTCGTATTTAGGAATCAGTGAATTCAGCAGTGCCACGACGATCGTATACTATCCGCTTACGTACAACGATACTGATACGCAGCATTCGATAACCGTACAGCCCGGAAAATATGAAAATACGTATAAGGACAACGAGTATTACTTCTTCGGTGAGGACGATCCGGTCGTCTTTACAGTATTCCCCGCGCTCGGAGACGGTGAAGACGTCGCCGGTCTGTTCGAGACTGAAGACCTGTCGATAACCAAAAACGATGACGGAACGTATTCGTTCGTGATGCCGTACAGCGGCGCCGTCGCAAAGGCGAAAGTCTGCGTTGAAACTTCACTTGACGTTTCGATCAACGGCTGGACGTACGGAGACGAGCCGAATCAACCGGAGGTATCGAACGTATATAATCCCGGCAGCGGTGAGATAACGTTCAAATATTATACCGACGAAAACTGCACGACCGAGACGACGCCCGAAAACAGCGGTGCGGCGAGCAGCGGAGCGGTCCCCGTGTACGCGGGCGATTACTTCGTGAAAGCAGAACTTTCGCAGATCGATTTCTACAGCGGCGCCGAGGCGGTCGCGGGATTCAAGATCGATAAAGCGGACATCGCCGACTCGGCTGTGACGCCTCCGGCGGCAGTGACCGGACTGAAACACGACGGCGAAGAGCATACGCTGATAACCGCAGGTTCGGTACAGGACGGAACGATGGTGTACGCGCTGACCGGATCCGGCGACGCGGCTCCCGCGGATGGTGCGTATTCCGAAGAACTTCCCTCCGCGATCGAAGCCGGTGTGTACGTCGTGTACTACCGTGTGAAAGGCGACCGCAACCACAACGATATCGTAACGGCGAAGACCGTTACGGTGACCGTTGCCGAAATGTATACCGTAAAGTTTGAAAACGACGACGGTACCGAGCTGCAGAGCGAAAAGATCGTCGAAGGCGAAACACCGGTATACAAAGGCGAGACCCCGACAAAAGATGCTGACGATCAGTTCACCTACACGTTTACGGGCTGGTCGCCCGAGATCACGGCCGTGACAGGCGACGTGACCTATACGGCGACGTACAGCACGACGGTCAATGAATACACCGTCACGTTCAAAGATGAAGACGGCACCGAGCTGCAGAGCGGCACGGTCCCGTACGGAGAAACTCCTGCCTATACCGCGGAAATGCCGACCAAACAGCCGGACGCCGAGTTTACGTACTTCTTTGCGGGCTGGTCGCCCGAGATCACGCCGGTGACCGGTGACGCGACGTACACCGCGACGTATTCTTCGACGGTCAACGATTACATGGTAACGTTTGCCGACGAGGACGGTACGGTGCTCCAGAGCGGCATGGTCAAATACGGCGAGACTCCGGAATACAAGGGAGAAACCCCGACGAAGGCGGCCGACGCTCAGTACACCTACACGTTCGCGGGCTGGAAGCCCGAGATCTCGGCTGTGACGGGCGAGGTCACGTATACGGCGACTTACAGCGCGACGGTCAACGAGTACACGGTCGATTTCATATACGATGACGGTGTTGTTCTCCAGAGCGGCATGGTTAAATACGGCGAGACGCCCGAGTACAAGGGAGAAACCCCGACCAAGGCGGCCGACGCTCAGTACACCTACGCGTTTGCGGGCTGGTCTCCCGAGATCGCGGCCGTAACAGGCGACGCGACATACACAGCGACTTACGGATCAACTGTCAACACATATGAGATCACGTTCAGCGTGAACGGAGCGACCGAGACGGTAACCGCGGCGTACGGCGATACGATAACCGCTCCCGCGGATCCCGTAGTCGAAGGCAATGACTTCACCGGCTGGTTCACGGATGCTGAATGCACGGTCCCGGCAGACCTCACGCAGCCCGTAACCGGCAGCGCAACGTTTTACGCCGGATTTGAAGGCATAATCTACACGATCGAAGGCAGCGCCGCATGGAGCGCCGACGATATGCAGGATATCAATCTCACTGTACACCGCAACCGCAGAGACGAAGACACGTTCGGTCTGTTCAAAGGACTCATCTTCGACGGCGAAGAAGTCGATCCTTCGTTCTACACCGCCGAGCCGGGCAGCGTCAAGCTGACCGTGAAGAGCGAGCTCTTCGAGGAGATGCCGAGCGGCACTTACGATTTGGTCGTTGTGTTCAACGACGGCACCGTAACGACCAAGGTGACTATAGAGCAGAAATCCGTGGCTCCGCCCACCGGAGAACCGGTACAGATCGCGGTCTGCGCGACTCTGGCTTTGACGTCGCTTGCGGCCTTCCTTGTGATCGCGAGAAAGATCCGCCGCGGAAAAGCGGACTATTGATCGAGATACGCGATAGATAAATAGCATGAATAAGGCTCCCCGCCGTCCGGCGGGGAGTTTTTCTTGCATTTTATATACGCAAAAAGCCTGATACGGCGGATTTTTGTTTGAATTGCCTATTGACATAGTAGGTGAATAGTGGTATAATACGGACAGACCAGTAAAGGAGATACCGAAATGACGATTTATGCGGACAACGCCGCCACAACGAAAATGAGCCGCGCGGCGATAGAGGCGATGATGCCTTATCTGGCGGATAATTTCTACAATCCGTCAAGTTTGTACTCCGCCGGACAACGCGCAAAAGAAGCGCTCGAGTGTGCCAGGGAGACGGTCGCGCGATGTATCGGCGCCGGGGCGAAGGAGATCATCTTCACGTCGGGCGGATCCGAATCGGACAATCAGGCTCTGTTAAGCGCTGCGGCAGCCGGCGCAAGGGCGGGGAAGCGTCATATCGTGACGGACGGCATAGAGCATCACGCCGTTATCAACACCCTTAAAAAACTGAAAAAAGACGGATTTGAAATAACGTATCTGCCGGTCCATGAAAACGGTATCGTGAGGCCAGAGGAGCTCGAAGCGGCGCTCCGGGACGACACGTGTCTTGTGAGCGTGATGTACGCGAACAACGAGATCGGAACGATCCAGCCGGTACGTGAGATCGGCCGGATCTGCCGCGCGCACGGCGTGGTCTTCCACACAGACGCGGTGCAGGCGGTCGGTCATATCCCGGTGGACGTCGAAGAAGACAATATTGATATGCTCTCGGCCTCGGCGCATAAATTCCATGGGCCGAAAGGCGTAGGATTTCTATACGTTAGAAAGGGCATCAGGCTCACGAGCCTGATCGAGGGCGGAGCACAGGAGCGCGGGCGCCGCGCCGGCACCGAAAACGTCGCCGGGATCGCGGCGGCAGCGGCGGCGCTTGAAGGATCCGTGTCGTCGATATACGAAGTTTCCGCGAGGATCACGGCCCTGCGCGACAGACTCATAAAAGGTCTGTCCGAAATACCGCATTCGGCGCTGAACGGCGACGCGGAAAAGCGGCTGCCGTCGAACGTAAACTTCTGCTTCGAGGGCATTGAGGGAGAATCGCTTCTGCTTCTGCTCGACGACAAGGGGATCTGCGCGTCGTCCGGTTCCGCGTGTACGTCCGGCTCGCTCGATCCGAGCCACGTGCTTCTGGCGATAGGAAGGTCGCACGACGTCGCCCACGGCTCGCTGAGACTGACTCTCGGCGACGACGCGACGGAAGAGGAGATCGATTACATTATTGCTTCCGTAAAAGACATAGTTGCGCGTCTGCGCGGGTTCTCGCCAGTGTGGCGCGACCTCTGCTCCGGCAAGCTTCAGCATATACTGTAAAGGAGAGAACAGAAATGGCATTGTACAGTGAAAAGGTGATGGATCACTTCCGCAATCCGAGAAACGTCGGCGTGATAGAGGACGCGGACGGTATAGGGGAGGTCGGCAACGCCCGATGCGGCGACATTATGAAGATGTATCTGAAAATAAAAGACGATATTATTGAGGACGTCAAATTCGAGACGTTCGGATGCGGCAGCGCGATAGCGTCGAGCTCCATGGCGACCGAACTTATAAAAGGTCAGCCCGTGTCCGAGGCGATGAAGCTGACGAACAAGGCCGTCGCGGAAGCGCTCGACGGTTTGCCGGACTATAAAATGCACTGTTCGGTCCTCGCCGAGGAAGCGATAGAAAAAGCGCTTGAAGATTATTTTGAAAAACACCCAGAAAAAAGAAAGGACGTATAACATGGCGTACAGATTTGAAACGCTCCAGCTCCACGTGGGGCAGGAGCAGGCGGACCCGGCGACCGATTCAAGGGCGGTCCCGATATATCAGACGACGAGCTACGTATTCCGTAACAGCGCCCACGCCGCGGCCCGCTTCGGCCTTGCGGACGCAGGCAACATATACGGCAGACTCACGAATTCCACGCAGGACGTGCTTGAAAAGCGCGTTGCGGCACTTGAAGGCGGCGTCGCCGCGCTCGCTCTCGCGTCGGGCGCCGCGGCTATAACGTACACGATCGAAGCGCTCGCGCAGCAAGGCGAGCACATAGTCGCGCAGAAGACGATCTACGGCGGCAGTTATAACCTGCTTGCCCATACGCTGCCGCAGTTCGGCGTCGAGACGACTTTCGTAGACGTACACGATCTTGACGAAGTCAAGTCGGCGATAAGACCGAACACAAAGGCGATATTCATCGAAACGCTCGGAAACCCGAACAGCGATATACCGGATATCGAAGCGATCTCGGAAATCGCGCACGCGCACGGCATACCGGTCGTGATAGACAACACTTTCGGCACGCCGTACCTCATCCGTCCGATAGAGCACGGCGCCGATATAGTCGTACATTCGGCGACGAAATTCTTAGGCGGTCACGGTACCACGCTCGGCGGCGTCATAGTCGACGGCGGCAGATTCGAATGGACGCCGGACAGGTATCCCGGCATCGCCGCGCCGAACCCGAGCTATCACGGAGTTTCGTTCACCGCGGCGGCGGGAGCGGCGGCTTTCGTAACGTATATCCGCGCGATACTGCTGCGCGACACCGGAGCCGCGATCTCGCCGTTCAACGCGTTCCTTCTGCTGCAGGGCATCGAGACGCTGTCGCTGCGGCTCGAACGCCACGCGGAGAACACGAAAAAGGTCGTACGGTATCTGTCGGCTCATCCGCTCGTCGAGCGTGTGAATCATCCGTCTCTGCCGGATCATCCGCAGCACGCGCTGTATGAAAGATATTTCCCGAACGGCGGCGCGTCGATATTCACGTTCGATATCAAAGGCGGCAAGGAAGAGGCGTGGAAATTCATTGACAATCTGAAGATTTTCTCGCTTCTCGCAAACGTAGCGGACGTCAAATCGCTCGTGATACACCCCGCCTCGACCACGCATTCGCAGCTGTCGGACGAAGAACTTGAAAAGAACGATATACACCAGAGCACGATAAGACTTTCGATCGGCACGGAGCATATTGACGATATAATCGCCGATCTTGAAAACGGCTTTGCCGCGCTGAAATAACAAGGAGGATCAAAATGTCAAAGATCTATAAAGGAACGCTCGGACTTATAGGGAACACGCCCCTCGTCGAGGTCGTGAATATTGAAAAAGAACTCGGACTTGAAGCGACGCTTCTCGTCAAGCTCGAATACTTCAACCCCGCCGGATCGGTAAAGGACAGGATCGCGAAGGCGATGATCGAGGACGCGGAGGAAAAGGGACTTTTGAAAGAAGGCTCGGTCATCATCGAGCCGACGTCCGGAAACACCGGCATAGGGCTCGCCACGATAGCCGCGGCAAAGGGCTACCGCATAATACTGACGATGCCCGAGACGATGAGCGTCGAGCGCAGAAACATACTTAAAGCCTACGGCGCGGAGATCGTCCTGACCGAGGGCGCCAAGGGCATGAAAGGCGCTATCGCCAAGGCTGATGAGCTTGCCGCTGAAATACCAAACGGCTTTATCCCCGGTCAGTTCGTCAATCCCGCGAACCCCGCGATACACAAGGCGACGACGGGTCCGGAGATCTGGGCGGACACAGACGGTGCGGTCGATATTTTCGTAGCCGGCGTAGGCACGGGCGGCACCATCACGGGCACGGGAGAGTATCTGAAAGAGCAGAAGCCGGACGTGAAGATCGTGGCGGTGGAGCCAGCTACGTCGCCGGTGCTCTCCGAAGGCAAAGCCGGCCCGCATAAGATCCAGGGCATCGGCGCGGGCTTCGTTCCCGACGTGCTCAATACCAAGGTTTACGACGAAGTTTTGCCGGTTTCGAACGAGGACGCTTTCGCATCGTCTAAGCTTCTGGCGAAGAAAGAAGGCATCTCGGTCGGCATCTCGTCCGGCGCGGCGCTTTTCGCGGCAACACAGCTCGCAAAACGCCCCGAAAACAAAGGAAAGACGATCGTCGCGCTTCTGCCCGACAGCGGTGACAGATACTATTCCACCCCGCTATTCACTGAATAAACGACGCAAAAAAAAACGGCGCTGACCGAAGTCAGAGCCGTTTTGCGTTTTATTTAACAGAATATGTTACCGTCGGTCTGTCGGAGCATTCCACGGTCACGCTGACGCTTTTTCCGCCGCCGACCGGGACGTCCTCAATGCTTATCGTGCTGCCGTAAAGTTCTTCCGGCACGTTCGGCGAAACGGTCAGAGTATCGTCCCACGCGCAGTAGTCGATGCCGAAGATGTCCTCAACGATCAACTCTATATATTCGGCCGCCGTCCAGCCGTAGCGAAGAACGCCCTGACCCGCGCCGGTCGATGGGTTGACAAACTCGGCGTAATTGCCGTTGAACGTCATCGCCGTCTGATACGCGATATGCGCGGCTTCTTTGTTGAATCCAGATTCGCTCAGGCCTTTGCATATGATCTCGTTGCGGAACGTCCAGATATTGCCGCTCCAGCTCGTCCAGCCTTTGTAATCACCCGTCGTCTCACAGAACTCGGCGCTGTCAAACGGCGCCGTCGTTATGCCGTATTTGTTATAATATCCGTATTTCGAGTTGTCTTTGAGCACGCCGAGCAGACGCGGCGCGCGGTCGCGCGGCACGATCCCACGCCTGAATACGTCGAACGTCGAGTTGTACGGCCGCTCTGTCAGAAGACGGTCGGTTTTGACGTTTCTCGTATAATAACAGCCGCTTTCCTTGTCGTACAGCCACCTGTTTATCCTTGCGCGCAGATCGCGGTATATCTGCCCGTATCTGTACTCGTCTTCCTCACGGCACAGATACCGCGCGAATTCTCTTAAGATATCGGCTCCGGCGCAGACCTGGACGTTCAGGTCGACCTCGGCGTACGTCAACTGCTGCGTATAATCGGACGGGTCCGATTCTTCCATGATGCCGCAGACGAGCCCGGTGCGCGGGTCGCGCTTCAGCGGGGAAAGCCACCAGTCGAGATACCGCACGAGCATATCGTAAATTTTCGAAACATACTCTTTGTCGTCCGTCATCCGGCAGATGCGGCGCGCGACGTCAAAGATAACGGGCACGGCGCTCAGCTGCTCGTCGAGGTCTCCGACGCGGTCGTTGCCCCACAGCGGTATGCGCCCGTTTTCCTTCTGCACGAGCGTGAAGTTATAAAGCGCCTTTTTGCAGTATTCAAGGTTGCGGCGGCAGTAGCCGTTCAGCGTAAGCGAGCTGTCGCGCTCCCACCAGCAATGGCCGTACTGACCTCCGGGGCCCATATACGGATAGACGAACCCGTGGCTCGGCTCCTGCATACATTCCTCAAGCACCGTGAAAGCGTCGTCGAACTGATCCTGACTTATCCCGGGAAATGAAATTTTGATCATGATATCCTCCTGTCGTCTATATTTTGCCTTTTGAATCTCTGTATTTTTTCGGCGTCGTCCCGTATGCGGCGCGGAAGCTGTTGTAAAAGTGCTTCATGTCCGAATATCCCGCCGCCGAGGCGACCTTCTGCACCGGAAACTGTGTCGCCACAAGCAGCTCCGCCGCTTTTTCCATGCGTATCCGGCTCAGATATTCTATCGGCGTTACGCCGGTCGCCGCCCTGAAGACCTTGTGGAAATATCCGGTGCTGAGATAGGCGCGCGAGGCGAGCATGCCGCACGAGATCTTTTCCGCGTAATACTCGTTCATGTATTTTATCGCGCTGCGCACGACCAGATCGAGATACGCGCTGTCGCCGCGCTCCGTCTCGCGCTTACGGATCCGGAAGATCGCGACGAGGAGCCTCACCAGATTTGCGGCGTTCACTTTAGCGTAGCCGTTCTGCTTTTCGGTATATTCCGAAAACATCTCCTTGAAATATCTGCCCGTTTCCGTGGCTTTTTTCAATACGATATAAGGCTGACCGTCGCCGCCGCGGCTGAGGCCGTCGAAAAGGTAGCTGTAAACTATATTGATGAAATCGTCGCTTTTGGTGATCGAGCCGTCGAGTACGTGAGGGTCGAAAAGGCAGTTGTATATCACCGCCGTGCTCCCGGGGCTGAAATAATAAGCGTGAGCCACCGCGGAGTTGAAGAGAAGCACGTCGCCCTCCTCGATCGGCGAGCTATAGCCGCCCTGTATCTCGTGCGTGCCCTCTCCGCTTTCTATATACGCGATCTCGATGAAATCGTGCGTGTGGAACCGCACGTTCCCGTCGCCGACGAATCTCTCGATGATTATCTCGTTTTTGTTTTTAAGCTTGATCGCGGAAACGTTTTCCGGCTTTACCGTCATGTCGTTACCTCTGTGACCTTATTTCACGTTTGATTTTACACCGCTTGATGAAAAAAATCAACCGTGATTTTTTAAACACAGCAGAATACCCTAATAATTTTCGACAAACGACCATTGATTTTGACGCGCGCGTGAATATAATCGTGATCAGAAACTATAAGGAGGAAAAGATAATGAGGAAAATGAAGATCGGGATCGTCATAATTGGCGATCGTTATTCGTTCTCGGAAGAAGAGAGGAAGATTGAGAACGTCGACCTGAACAAGGCGGACGCCATAAACCGGGCGGTCGACGGAGAGCTGATAAGCAGCCTTTCGGAGCGCATCCGCGCGCTTATCCCGCAGGAGATAGAGACGTTCACGGCGCACGTGATAACCGAAAACGACGCGCTCGACACGCCGAAAGCCGACGCGTATGTGGCGATACCGTTCGCGGCGCACGATCTTATACTTACGACGCTTCATTCAAAGAACAAGCCCGTCGTTATCTACACTGCGCCGTATGCGGAGCTTTGGTCGTACGGGAACGTGTTTTATCCGTACTTCATGCGCGACGCGAGGAAGATAGATAAAATGCTCGGCATCGACCCGGATATACACCTCTGCAACAGCGACGAAGATCTGAGCGAGCATATATCCGCACTGTACGTCCGTTTCCGCGTGCGGAACACGAAGATACTCTGCATCGGCGAGGCGATGCGCGAGCCGTATCACAGCTTCAACTGGGGCTATGAGGTCATAAAGCTCATTCAGCAGAAATTCGGGATAGAATGGAACCAGATCGGCACCCCGAAATTCCTGAACATCTTCGAGAACTGCGCGGAAGAGGACGGCGCGATAATAAGAGACGGAGCGGCAGACGACAGGCTGTCGAAGGATTTCGATACTTCCAATTCCGTGAAGAATTTCAAGGTATACAAGAAGCTGATCGAGGAATACGGCGCGAACGCATTCACGGTCAACTGCCTTGAATCGACGGTACACACGAGTTGTCATTCAACGTCGTGCTACGCGCTGTCGAGGCTCAACGACGAGGGCATAGTGGCGGCGTGCGAGGCCGACGCGACGACGCTCATCGATATGATAATCACGTCGTACGCGTCGAATTCTCCCGCGTTCATGCTGAATCCCTATCTGTTCCCGATGGACGACAGGCTTTTCGTTTCGCACTGCACGTCGCCGCGCCGTCACAGCTTTGACAGCGAGGAAAAGGACGATTACAACGTATACGCCTATTTTGAGATCAGGAATCTGCCGTGCGGACTGCAGATACTCAAACAGCCGGGTCCGGTGACCGTCACGGGCATCTCGCACGATACGCTCGATAAAATGGTCATAGTGCGCGGCAATCTCGTGAGGAACACCGCGTTCCCGTCCTGCCGCACTCAGCTTGAGATCGACGTGCCCGGCGGCATACAGAAGCTCGCCGAATGCTACGAGGGCCGTCACTGGGCGCTCGTATACGGAGATCAGAGCAAGAAGATAGCAAAAGCTAACGAGCTGCTCGGAATAGAGAGCATGATCATCTGATTTGTAAAGTGTGCCTTTGACAAACGAAATGAGCCTTGCGGATTTTTCCGTAAGGCTCATATTTTGCATATACGTTTTTATTTTTTTCCGAACATCCACTCAAGCGTGTACAGTATGTATTCGTCCCAGAATTCCCAGCAGTGGACGCCGTCGGATTCTCTGTAAGTCAGATCATATCCGTTGTCGTTTAAGATTTTTCTGAATTTCACGTTCTGCTCGTATAATCCGTCCTGTCTTCCTATGCCGATAAAAATTTCGGGCTTTATCTCGTCGTTTTTATGCGCTTCGGCGAGTTTTATAAGGTCGTCCTCGTCGGGGACCGGCTGACCTTCACCGAAAATAGCGGTAAACAGCTCGGACCGTTCAACGCAGAATTCGGATATATCCGTAACTGCCGACAAAGCGGACGCGCCGGCGAATCTGTCAGGCTCACGCATCGCGACCTTGAGCGCGCCGTAGCCGCCCATCGAAAGTCCCGCGATGAAATTATCCTCGCGCTTGTCGGACACGTTGAAAAACTCACGCATCCTCGCCGGCAGTTCTTTCGCTATATACTGATAGTAATTCCCGCCGTATTTCATATCCGTGTAAAAACTTCTGTGCCCGTTTGGCATAACGACGCAGATACCGTATCTTGACGCGTAGCGTTCTATGCTCGTCCTTCTCATCCAGATCGTATGGTCGTCGGAAAGACCGTGGAGCAGGTACAGCGTTTTGTATTTTACGCCGTCCGCCTTGCTGCCTATCCCAATTTCGCCGAGTGCGCCGCGCTGCGGTATGACGACGAATACCTCGCTCTGCATCCCGAGAGCCTCACTGTAAAAATCCAAATTTATAAAAGCCATATCCTTGCACCTCCGAAAAGATTATAATGTATTGACACAATATTGTCAAGTAATCACTTGACATTTCCTTCTGTTTTTTTTATAATTGGATCAAGAGAAGGAAATTATGGAAAAATCAAAGAAAAAAGAGTTTTATAAAAAACTGATAAGCCTGACGCTGCCGATGGCGTTTCAGAGCCTTATGCTCGCGTCTGTCGCCGCGGCTGACGCGGTGATGCTCGGACGATTCGATCAGGACCAGATGTCCGCGGTGTCGCTCGCGTCACAGATACAGTTCATAGAGAACATGGTCATAACGTCCGTGACGGGCGCGGGAACCGTCCTCGGCGCGCAGTACTGGGGAAAGGGCGA
Organism: Clostridia bacterium; assembly: GCA_017619885.1. Taxonomy (GTDB): domain Bacteria; phylum Bacillota; class Clostridia; order Oscillospirales; family CAG-272; genus UBA1248. Next base: position 16,278 of record JAFZRM010000189.1, read on the forward strand.
CAAAAAGACCGTCGTCGATCTGTTCGATATGATCCTGCGGCTCAACGCCGTGGTGTCACTTCTGTTTTTCATCGGCTGCGTGTTTTTCCCGCGGTATCTGATGTATATGTTCGCGCACGATCCGACGCTCATGGAGAACGGCATACAGTATCTGCGGATCGCAGGATGGTCGTATCTGTTGACCGGCATATCGCAGTGTTATCTCAGCATGATGAAGATAACGGGTCACGCCGGCAGGAGCGCCTGGGTCAGCTCCGGCGCCGTGGTTTTAAACATAGCGCTGAACGCCGTGTTCATTTACGGTCTGCTCGGCGCGCCGAAAATGGGCGTCGCCGGCGCCGCGCTCGCCACGCTTATAGCGCGTATCGTAGAGCTGTTCTGGGCGGTCGGATCGTCATTCGGCAAAACGTATCTCCGGCCGGATCTTAAGCGGATATTTCACCGCGACAAGCTCCTGTCGGCGGACTTCCGGCGGTGTTGTCTGCCGATACTCGCGGCGTCGCTGCTGTGGGGCGTCGGCTTCACGTCGTATACGGCGGTCATGGGACATTTAGGCGGTGACGCCGCCGCGGCTAATTCCGTCGCCGCGGTCGTCCGCGATCTGATGTGCTGTATGTGCAACGGCATAGCCGCCGCGGGCGGCATCCTCGTCGGCAACAAGCTCGGCGAAGGCGACCTCAAGCTCGGCAGGGAATACGGCGACAAGCTGATGAAGATCTCGTACGTCGTCGGCATCGGCACGGCGCTGATCGTCTGCGCGCTGACGCCGCTCGTGCTGCGGATCGCCGATCTGACCGATACGGCGCGGAAATATCTGTTCGGCATGATGTTCATCATGGCGTTCTACATGATCGGGCGCTGTGTCAATACGATCATTATAAACGGCGTTTTCGCCGCCGGAGGCGACACGAAGTTCGATATGTACAGCCTTATCGCGACGATGTGGGGGTTTGCCGTGCCGCTCGCGATACTCGGCGCGTTCGTGTTTGGATGGAGCATATACGTCGTTTACGCGTGCACGTGCCTTGACGAGGTCGGCAAGATACCGTGGGTCATGGTGCATTTCAGAAAACATATATGGGTGAAGGACCTGACAAGGGAAAGAAACGGGCTTTGACGAAAATCCGTCGCTGAGGCACAGAATTCACCGAAAAACAGTTGACATCTTATAAACGCGGTGCTATACTTAAAGAAATAAGTATAACACCGCTTTTCTGCTCCGAGTGGGGGTGATGCGTTTGCGGGAAAACAAAAAAATAAATCCGAGAACGGTAATACTGATTGTGTGGCTCTGCCTGATCGCCGTGCTCGTCCTGGCGATCGTCATAATCGGGCTGCCGCACGGCGAAAAGAGCGAAACGATCAAGGAAGTGATGCGCGACAGCGTGCTTCACGAGACGAACAGGATCTCACTGTTCGGTCTGCAGGTCAATCCCGCTCTGATCTCGGCTTATATCGTGACCGGCGTACTTTTGCTGTTCGCGCTGATACTGCGTATCTTCGTGATACCGCGGTTCAAGTACGTTCCGGGCAGGTTCCAGACGGCGGTCGAGGCGGTGACGGAATTCTTCACAGGACTTGCCGACAAGAACAGTCCGCATAAGCCGGGATTCGTCGGCGCGTATATATTCAGCGTCGGCCTGTATATCTTCTTCGGCACGCTGTTCGAGCTGTTCGGGATTCAGGCGGTCACGACGCACGGGACGGGCATATCGCTGCCGGCGCCTGTCGCCGACATAAACGGCGCGATAGCCGTGGGCGTCACGTCGTATCTCGTGATCCTGTTCGCGGGCTTCATCGTCCGCGGAGTCAAAGGCGGGCTCGGAGTCCTGAAGGACTTCTCGCTGCCCGTATCGATGAGCTTCCGTCTGTTCGGAGCGCTTTTGAGCGGACTGCTCGTAACGGAGCTCGTGTATTATTATACAGCGCTGAGTTTCGTTCTTCCCGTGATAGTCGGCGTGCTGTTCACGCTGCTTCACGCGCTGATACAGACGTACGTGTTGACTACGCTCGTCTCGATCTTCTACGGCGAGGCTACCGAGCCGAAGCTGAAAAAAGAAAAAACGAAAAAAATCAAGAAGGGTGAAAACCAATGAAAAAAGCGATAATATTTCTGATGATAACCGTACTCGTTACCGCGTCGCTCTCCTGCATGTTCGCCGCGACGGCGGCTGAGGCTCCGGCAGAGCAGGCTCAGGCCGTGCCGGCGGAGGAAAAGACGAACGACGTCACCGGTACGAAAGCCGTTGCGGCGGCGATCGTAGTCGGCGTAGCGGCCGCGGCCGGCGCCGTCAGCATGACCGTGGCGATCGCCGGAAGCACCGGAGCGATGGCGCGTCAGCCCGAGGCGGCGGGAAAGATCAATTCCGCGATGATGCTCGGCCTCGTGTTCATCGAGACCGCGATCATCTACGCGCTGATCGTAGCCGTTCTGATCATATTCGTTCTTTGACCGATAACGCTTACGGAAAAGGAGGGGTGTTTGAATGAATGCTCCGCTGAACATAGACGTGGTGCAGATCCTTCTGCACATGCTCAATCTCGTCATACTCGTAGGCGGTCTGTCGCTCATACTTTATAAACCGATAGTCAAATTTCTGAAACAGCGCAGGCAGTATTACGACGATCTTGAGAAAAAGCACGCCGAATACGAAAAAGAATACGAAAAATTCGAGTCGGAGAAGCAGCAGCTGCTCGCCGACGCCGAAGCACAAGCCCAGCAGTGCCGCCAGCAGGCCGAGAGGCAGATAGCGGAAATGACGAAGCGCTACGCCGACGAGGCGAAGGCCCGCGCGGACGCCGTCATCAGAGCCGCCGAGGATGAAGCCGAGGCGCGCAAGAGGTCCATACTCGAGTCCGCGCAGACCGAGATCGGCGAACTCGTGCTGTCGGCTACGCAGAAGCTTCTTCAGGACGGCGCGAACGAAAAGACCGATTCCGCGCTGTACGACGAATTCATAAGGACGGCGAACGCCGCCGACGGTAAAAAGAAGAAATGAGCGGGAAAGAGATCAGCACCGGATTCGATCCGGCGGCCGAGGATAACGCGCTCAGAGTCGAGATAGACTGCATTACGCCGCCGAGCGCGGAACAGCTTTCGGGTATACGCGATTTCATCAGCCGGAAATACGGCAGCGACGAGATCTCGTTCGTCATCAAAAAGGATCCGTCCGTAAAAGGCGGCTTCAAGATATTCGTCGGAGACGACAACTACGACTGGAGCACGCTCGGAAGGATCAGACAGCTTCGCAAATCGTTCCAGTCTCTGCCTAAGGAAGACGATCACGACAATATCATCTCGCTTCTGCGCGAGGATATCTCGTCGTTTACGCTCGACACCGGTTTTCAGCGCGTCGGGCTCGTCGAAAGCGTTGGCTCCGGTATAGCCGTCATACAGGGCCTGTCGGACGTCGAATACGGCGAGATCGTGCTGTTCGAGTGCGGCATAAAAGGCATGGTCCAGGATATACTGGCAAACGGACGGTCCGGCATCGTGCTTTTCGGCGACGAAAGCGACATAACCGAGGGGATGAGGGTACTGCGTACGCGCAGGACCGCGGGCATCCCCATATCGCCGCGCATTCTCGGCAGGATGATCGATCCGCTCGGCAAACCGCTCGACGGCAAGGGCGAGATCGGAGCAAAGGAATATTTCCCGGTGGAGCGTCAAGCTCCCGGCATAATCGACCGCAAGCCCGTGTCGGTGCCGCTTGAGACGGGTATACTGACGATAGATTCTATGTTCCCGATAGGGCGCGGTCAGAGAGAACTTATAATCGGCGACAGGCAGACGGGAAAGACGACGCTCGCCGTCGATACGATACTGAATCAGCGCGGAAAGAACGTCATCTGCGTATACGTCGCGATAGGACAGAGAGCTAGCTCGGTCGCGCGCGTGATGTCGGATCTGCAGAAGAACGGCGCGATGGATTATACCGTCGTCGTCTGCTCGACCGCGAGCGATCCGGCGTCGATGCAGTATCTCGCCCCTTACGCGGGCTGCGCCGTCGCCGAGTATTTCATGTACCGCGGACGCGATACGCTGATAATCTACGACGATCTGTCGCGCCACGCCGTGGCGTACAGGACGCTGAGCCTGCTGCTCGAGAGGGCGCCGGGGCGCGAGGCGTACCCGGGCGACGTGTTCTATCTGCATTCGAGACTGCTCGAGCGGTCGGCGCGTCTTTCAGACAAGCGCGGAGGCGGAAGCATGACCGCGCTGCCGATAGTGGAGACGCAGGCGGGCGACGTTTCGGCGTACATCCCGACGAATATAATTTCTATTACGGACGGACAGATCTTCCTTGAAAGCGATCTGTTTTTCGCCGGTCAGCGTCCGGCGGTAAACGTCGGACTATCCGTGTCGCGCGTCGGCGGCGCGGCGCAGACCGACGTTATGAAGCGCTCCGTCGGCACGGTAAGGCTCGATCTCGCGCAGTACCGCGAGATGAAGGTCTTTTCACAGTTCGGCGGCGAGCTCGACGAGACGACGGCGAGAAAGCTCCGTCACGGCGAGGCGCTGATGCAGCTTCTGCGCCAGGGCAAGCACGACCCGATGGTCCTGCATTCGCAGATCATAACGCTTCTGTGCGCCGACGCGGGATATTTCACCGATATCCCGACGGATAAGATAAAGACCGCGCAGAAGCGGCTGATCGAGTATTTCGAGCGCGAACATTCGAATATCTGCGTTAAGATAGACCATTATAAAAAGTATTCGGCGGAGCTTGCCGGCGAGGTAGTCGCGGCGGCAAAAGAGTTCCCGCAGTAAGGAGGAAACGCATGGCGGACGGCGCCGAGATAAAAGCGCGCATAGCGAGCATAACGGAAACGAAAAAAGTGACCGACGCCATGTACATGATCTCGTCGGTCAAAATGACGCGCGCAAGGCGCGAGGTGGAGAAGACGCGCCCTTATTTCGAGGGGCTTAAAGAAGAGATCGCGGGACTGTTCAGGCATATCCCCGAGACGTCGAACAGATATTTCCGCGTGCCCGACCCGGCGGAAGGCGCGCATCTCAGCCACGGCGTACTGCTGATAACCTCCGATAAAGGACTTGCGGGCTCGTATAACCATACTGTACTCAGTATGTGCGAGAGCATAATGTCACGCCATCCGCGTACGGTGCTGTTCGTCGTCGGAGAATACGGACGGCGGTATTTCACGTCGAAAAAGATCCCGTTCGTCGAGGCGTTCCGCTATTCCGCGGAGTTCCCGACGGTCTGGAAAGCGAGACTGATCTGCGCCGACCTGCTCGAATACTACGATCAGGGGGCGCTCGACGAGATCAATATAGTCTACACGGATTATATCAACGGCAAACCGAGCGAATGCAAGCGCAACGTGCTTCTGCCGCTGACGAGGAGCCGTTTCGCGACGGATCAGAAAGACGATACGGACGGGACGGAGTTTTTCCCGGATCCCGATACGGTGCTCGGAGGCGTCGTCCCGAGCTATCTCACGGGCTTCATTTACGGATGTCTCGTGGACAGCTACTGCAGCGAACAGCAGGCGAGGATGAACGCTATGAGTTCCGCCGGCAAAAACGCCGAAAACATGCTTTCGGATCTGCGCAGAAAATACAATTCCGTTCGCCAGGCGGCGATAACGCGCGAGATGACGGAGATAACGTCGGGTTCTCACACGCTGAAGGAAAAAGCCGCGGCTTCCGCGGATGAAAGGAGACAGTGATGGCGTCAGCAGGCGGCGATCAGAGCAGGACCGGCAGGACGGTCCAGATAACGGGCTCGGTTGTCGACGTTAAGTTCGACTCCGGATATATACCGAAAATACGCGAGATGCTCACGGTAAAGGCTGCGCGCGGAGGCGTGAGACGCATGGAGGTCGCCGCGCACATAGGCGACGGTACCGTCCGCTGTATCATGCTCAGCCCGAGCGAGGGCCTGTGCAGAGGGCTTTCCGTTGAAGCGACCGGCGCGCCGATAACGGTGCCGGCGGGAGAAGCCGTGCTCGGCAGACTTTTCAACGTGACGGGCGACCCGATAGACGGTAAAGGACCTCTGCCGCAGGACACCGTCAGACGGCCGATATACAGGGACGCGCCGTCGTATACTGAGCGCCGCAATTCCGACGAGATACTCGAGACCGGCATAAAAGTCATAGACCTGCTCGCACCTTATACAAAGGGCGGCAAGATAGGTCTTTTCGGCGGCGCCGGCGTCGGAAAAACGGTGCTGATCCAGGAGCTGATCCGCAATATCGCGACGGAACACGGCGGTTATTCGGTGTTCACCGGCGTCGGTGAGCGCAGCCGCGAGGGCAGCGATCTCTGGGGCGAGATGGAAGAGAGCGGAGTGCTCGGCAAGACCGCGCTCGTGTTCGGACAGATGAACGAAACTCCAGGCGTCAGGATGCGCGTCGCGCTGACAGGTTTAACGATGGCGGAGTATTTTCGCGACGAATGCCGCAAGGACGTACTGCTTTTCATAGACAACATATACAGATTCATACAGGCGGGCAGCGAGGTGTCGACTCTGCTCGGCCGCATGCCCTCCGCCGTCGGTTATCAGCCGACGCTCGCGAACGAGCTCGGCGCGGTGGAGGAGAGGATAGCCTCGACGCTTAACGGCTCGGTCACCTCCGTTCAGGCGATATACGTCCCCGCGGACGACATCACCGACCCGGCGCCGGCGACGACGTTCACGCATCTCGACGCGACGACGGTGCTCTCGCGCCGTATCGCGGAGCAGGGCATTTATCCGGCGGTCGATCCGCTCGCCTCGACGTCGCGCGCGCTCGAGCCGGAGATTATAGGCGAACGCCATTACGCCGTCGCGCGGCGCGTTCAGGAGATCCTCGAGCATTATAAAGAACTTCAGGATATCATAGCGATACTCGGCATGGACGAGCTCGGCGCCGAGGATAAACTCGCCGTCTACCGCGGCAGAAAGATACAACGGTTCCTGTCTCAGCCGATGCACGTCGCCGAGAAATTCACCGGCGTAAAAGGCGTGTTCGTTCCGTTAGAGGAGTGCATACGCGGCTTCGAAGCGATCGCGGGCGGCGAGGCTGATTCGTATCCCGAATCGGCGTTCTTCAACGTCGGTACGATCGACGACGTCGCGCGGCGCGCGAAGGAGACCGTATGAAGACGTTCAGACTTTCCGTGCTGAGTCCGGAACGCGAGTTCTATTCGGGCGAATGCGTCTCGCTGACGGTCCCGCTGCAGGACGGTTCGTACGGCATCATGGCGTCTCACACGCCGCTTATCGCCGCGATAGTCCCGGGCGAGGCGTCGTTCTGCAAACCTGACGGTGAAAGAGTCGTCTGCGCCGTGTCGCAGGGCATGGTCCACGTTTCCGGCAGCAGCGTGCGGATCCTTTGCGAATCTGTACTGCTTCCCGAAGAGATAGACGAGGAGAAGCAGAGGATCGACGCGGAGACAGCGGCGGCGGAGATGAAAGGGAATCAGAGCTACAAAGAATACACGCTTTCGCAGATCATGTTTGCGAAAGCCGTAAACAATCTGCGCGTCAAAAAGCACGACGCGGCAAAGATCAACAATACGTAAATGAATACGAAAAGCGCAGACGCCGTTCGGCGTCTGCGCTTTTTATCCACGGAAAAAATCACATTCTCAGCTTGACGTATCCCTGATCCGAACCGCACAGCGGGCACCGGACGGGCAGATGCTTTGTAGGTAATATTCTCCGCGTGTCCCTTGGATGGAATATTGCAGCGGAAC
>JAFZRM010000190.1 GCA_017619885.1 Clostridia bacterium
ACGCGCTGCTGCTGACCGCCCGACAGAGTCGAGACGGAGCGGCGCTCGAAGCCCTTGAGGTTGACGAGCGCGAGCGTGTCCTTCACCCTCTGCACGATCTCTTTTTCCTTGACCTTCGCGACTCTCAGACCGAACGCGACGTTCTCGAAAACGTTGAGATGCGGGAAAAGCGCGTAACGCTGGAAAACGGTGTTTACGTGGCGCTTGTACGGCGGCACGTCGTTTATGCGGACGCCGTCGAAGAAAACGTCGCCTTCGTCCGGGCTCTCGAATCCGCCGATTATACGCAGAGTCGTCGTCTTGCCGCAGCCCGACGGGCCGAGCAGCGTGACGAACTCCTTGTCACGGATATAAAGGTTGATGTTGTCGAGCACCGTCTCGCCGTCGTAGGCTTTACTGATATTCTTCAGATCGATGACTTTCGTTTGTTCCATAAGCGCGCTCCTTAATATACATAAAAAACACCCCTGACCGCTAAAGCGAACGTTGATTTTGCCTTAGGGTAGAGATGTTACCATTCTTATAAGGCGTCATATACAGATAAAAAACCGCAAAGGATTAAAAATCCAGATATAACACACGGACGTTCAGAGCCGAGGCTCCCGCCCCATCGGTCAAACCGACGACCGGTCATGTGAAGACCGGTTCCTTATTTATCGTGTCGTATTATATCACATTTTTTACGGGAATGCAATACTTTTAAAGAAAAAAGCGTAAAATAAATTTCGCCTCACCTCATCCTGATATACGAATCGGCGAACACGCAGCAGCAAAGGATCAAAAGCGATGCGTTGCACGACGTGTAAAACAGCGTGAAAACGGCGACGGGATAAAGCAGAGCGAGCGAAACGGCGCCGCATACGCCGCAGACCGAGGCGGCGCGGTCGGCGTCGGTTTTATCCGCGACCGCGGCGAAAAGCGCCCTGCCGCCGTCAAAGCACGGCACCGGGATCAGATTCAGCGCGCCGTAAACTGCGCTGAAAAACGAAAAATACGGCAGGGGGCGGAAAAACGCCGCGGCGAAAAGCAGACTCGCGGCGGGTCCGGCGAGGAATAAGATCAGATCCGAGCGGTAGCCGCAAACGCCCCCGCAGCGGATGTCGGCGCCGGGAAGGGAAACGGTCAGCATCTCCACTCGCCTGCCGCACAGCGCCGCCGCGGCGGCATGACCGAGCTCGTGCAAAAGCACGGCGGCCGCCGCGTAAAGCGAAAAAACGCCGCCGCAGCACACGAGAAGATAGAGCAGAGGAGGGACCTCGACGCCGATGCGAAACTTTTTTCCGAAATATATGTATCTCATATTTTGCCTCCGTGTATCAAATATATGCGCGGCGGCACGTCTTAACCTTAAACGGCATGAAAAGACACCAAAAAATCTTGTATAATTAAAATTTTCCGAATATAATATAAAATGATGTACTGTCACCGAAAGGACTTTTGGAATGAGAAAATCTACGGAAAGAGACGGCGCTTTAACGGCCGCCTACCCCGACGTCCGGAACAGGCTGACCGAGTCTTTGTCCTCGGCGCGCCCGGCGGATATATCGCACAGAAACGAAGTAACGAGAAAGAGACTTATCCGCACCGCGCTGAGCGGCGCGATAAGATACACGGCGATGCTCGCCTGCTTCCTCGTTTTTCTCGGCGCGGCCGGATATATAGCCTCGTACGCGATGCAGTACGTCGAGAAGAGAGAACAGGACGCGTATTTCAGCAAATACGAGAACGGTCAGATCCGCTCGCTCGGCGCCGACCCGGCGCTTAAGGCGGGGACCGCCGTCGGCAACTCCGAGCTCGGAAATTCGTCTCTGCCGGTCGGCAGCGTCGAGATCAACACCGGGACCGAGTACAACGAGTATTTCGAGAAAAAACGCGCGATGATACTCGGCATGCAGCGCAATTATCCCGACGTCTGGGGCTGGATCGACGTCCCCGGCACGTCGATAAACTATATTATCATGCAAAGCAACGACAACAGCGAGTATCTTTACAAGAACTACGATAAAACGGAAACGAGATACGGCTCCATATTCGCGGATTACAGGAATTCGCGCAACATCATGGAGAACCGCAACACGATACTGTACGGCCACAACATGAACACCGCGAGCATAATGTTCGCGCCGCTGCTCGATTTCGCGATAGACGAAGAGGCGTTCCGCAATCAGACTATAAACGTCATAACGCCTGACGGCGTGTACACCTACGAGTTGTTCTCGGTCTACGATACGAAATCGACGTATAACTATATACAGACGTCGTTCGGCTCGGACGCGGATTTCATAAACTTCGTCGAGAGGTGCAAGAACAAGTCGATATTCAAAAAAGATATCGAGATAACGGCCGACAGCCGGATCCTGACGCTGTCGACCTGCACCGTCAGACACGACGGAATGCGCTGGGCGTTCCACGGCATCCTGATCGGCATTTCAAGGTAACGGAGACAACGATGAGATTATCAGTCATAATACCGATGTACAACGAATCGTCGATAATCGAGGACTCCGTCAGAGAATTCGACGGGTATCTGGCGGCGCATTACGACGATTACGAGCTTATATTCGCGGACGACGGCTCGACCGACGGCTGCGGCGAAGCGGTGAAAGAATACGCGCTGACCCATCCGCGGGTGCGGATCGTCGGGTATGAAAAAAACCGCGGCAAAGGCTGCGCGGTGCGTACCGGGATACTCTCGTCCACGGGCGATATAGTTATGTTCACGGACTGCGATATAGCGTTCGGCGTCGACGTGATAGGGAAGATGACGGAATTCTTTGAAAAGAATCCGCAATACGATATGGTCGTCGGTTCGCGTAACATCAGCAAGGACGGCTACGAGGGATACACGGCGCTGCGCCGCATAGCGTCGAAGACTTATATAAAGATCCTCGGCGTGATAGGCGGGTTCCGCCTGTCAGATTCACAGTGCGGCGTCAAGGGCTTTAAAGGCGATGCGGGCAGGAAGATATTCGACCTATGCGAGACGGACGGCTTCGCGTTCGATTTCGAGGCGATAATGACCGCCGGCGGGCTCGGATACGAGATCGGCGAGCTGCCGGTTAAAGTTATAAACCACCGCGAATCGAAGGTTCACGTGTTCTCCGACGCGTTCGGCATGATCGCCGACGTGATAAGGATCAGGCGCCGTGTGAAGAGGAAGCTTAAAAACGAAAAGGCCGCCCGTTAAGGCGACCGGAGCCTGAAGGCTCACTCGGCGTCGGGCGCTGCCGGCCCCGCCGCTTCTCTGCGCGCTTCTTCAAGCAACGCGTCCTTCTGCTCGAAGTAGGCGTCTATGACCGCTTTTTCGAGCTTGGCGCGAAAGTCTGAGTTGATGGGATGCACTATATCGCGGAAAGAGTTCTCCGCGACCTTTCTTGAGGGCATTACGATAAAATATCTTTCCCCGGCGTATATAACTTTGATGTCGTGTATCGCGACCTGCTCGTCAAGAGTAACGGAAGCTATAGCTCTCATCGTTCCATCTTCAAAAGCTTTCCGGATCTTCACACCTGTGATTTCCATTGAAATGTCCCCCTTATCAGAAATCGCAATTTTGCATTTTTGATCATTGTTAATTATATTACTTTAGCATACCGAAAACCATTCTTTTTGTTAAACCTTTAATAAACGCCATGTAAGCGTTTGTTAACTTTTTTTGCCCGGTTCTTTTCTAATTCATTTTAAAGAGGTCATATATTAAAATGTGCAAGTCTTCGTACTATTCTCCTGCAAAAATCGCCGAGCTTTTGCAGCGCGAGAAAAACGTGTTCTTTATAGGCATCGGCGGCGTTTCGATGTCAAGTCTTGCTGAAATAGCGGCGGATAAAGGGTACGCCGTCAGCGGCAGCGACAGGGCTCCCGGCGAGGTCACGGAGGCTCTGAAGAAGCACGGAGTGACCGTTTATGAAGGACACGACGAGCGGCATTGCATCGGCAGCACCGTGTTCGTTTACAACGCCGCGATACATGAGGACAACCCCGAGTACGCGTACGCGAAGCGCTGCGGATACCCGCTGATACGCCGCGCGGATTTCCTCGGATACGTCGTGACGTTTTTCGGGCAGTCGGTCGGCGTGGCGGGCACGCACGGCAAATCTACGAGCACGGCGATGCTCGGCTCGGCGCTTATCGCGGCGGGGCTCGACCCGACGGTGCTGAACGGCGCCGTGATGCGCGGCTGCAGATCGTCGTACCGGCGCGGAGACTACGGATATCTGTGCTTTGAAGCCTGCGAATATACGGATTCGTTTTTGTCGTTTTTCCCGACTGTCGCGACCGTGCTCAACGTCGGATTCGACCACGCGGATTATTTCCATACGCAAGAAAAATACAACGAGTCTTTCGCGAAGTATATCAGCCAGTCGCCGTGCGCCGTCGTGAATATCGATTCGGCAAACGCGAAGGAAGCGGTGAAAGGCTATAAAGGCAGACTGATCACCTGCGGCAGACTCGGCGGAGCGGACGTTTACCCGGAGAATATCGATCTTTCGGGCGATAATCCCGAATACGACGCGTATTACCGCGGAGAATTATACGCTCATATAAAACTCGGCGTGCCCGGGCTGCACAACGTCGACAACTCGCTTTGCGTTATCGGCGCCTGCATAATGCTCGGCGTTGACGGCGCCGACGCCGCGGCCGGCATCGAAAAATTTGAGGGAGTAGCCCGCCGTTTTGAATTCAAGGGAAAGTGCAGGGGCGCCGACGTTTACGACGACTACGCGCATCATCCGGACGAGATAAAAGCGACGCTCGCCGTCGCGCGCAGAAAGACTAAAGGGCGCGTTTACACGGCGTTCCAGCCGCATACGTACTCGCGCACGTCCGACCTCTACGACGGATTCATCAACGCTTTCGAGGATTGCGACGAGGTCGTGTTCTGCGATATCTACGCCGCCCGCGAGACGGATACGCTCGGAATGTCGGCGCAGAAACTCGCCGCCGATACGGAGAACGGAAGCTATAAAGGCGGATTCGACGACGTCGCCGCGTATCTGAGGAGCGTCGCCGGGCCGGGCGACACGGTCGTCGTCATGGGCGCCGGAGACGTGACGCACCTGGCGGATCTGCTGAAGGAATAAGTGAAAAAAGCCGCTGCGGCGGCTTCGGCGCGGCGTGATAAGGAAGTATTATGTATAAACTTTGCCGCGCCGAAAATGAAGACGCCCGCAAGCGGGCTAATGAAGAAATGAAGACGCTTCGCTAATGAAGAAATTCGAATTCAACGGTTTTCTTCAAGCGGGCG
>JAFZRM010000191.1 GCA_017619885.1 Clostridia bacterium
CGCCCGCTTGAAGAAAACCGTTGAATTCGAATTTCTTCATTAGCGAAGCGTCTTCATTTCTTCATTAGCCCGCTTGCGGGCGTCTTCATTTTCGGCGCGGCAAAGTTTATACATAATACTTCCTTATCACGCCGCGCCGAACACGGCTTGTTTGATTTTTTTATGCGTCAATACGACAGATACAGATCGTTTAAAGCCGGGGCGAGTTTTTCACCGTCGGACAGATCGGCGGCGGTGATTATCGCGACGCCGAGATCGTTCTGCGAGCAGTTGAGTCCGGCTATATGCGCGACGGCGTTGAGCGGTACGTAAAGCACACCGTCTTCAACGAACGGCGCGACGGGTATCCGATATACGTCGCCTCCGCGTTTTACGTCGGTCTTTCCTTCTTCAAACGTAAACGTTTTATCTTTATACGTTACAGTAGAGGTGTTTCCGTTTACGGCAACCGTCATATCCTTTATTATACCGAGCGAGGCGGCGGGAACGAACAGTCTGTTCTTATACATAACGGGAAGTACCGACGTATCCGCTTCGTAAACGGGTACGGTCTTGCCGTCGGATAACGCATACGGTCTGTTAGCAGTGAACGACGCGCCGTCGCCGACGACGGTTTTTACGTTGTCGGTAAGCCGGGTTTCTTTTGCCGTTGATCTGTAAGCATAGTTGAAGCGCGCGTTAGGCGCGGCGTCGCCGAGATCGAGGAACTGCATGATCTCACCGGTCTCGGTAGAGTTGTCCGCCCATTTGAAGTTGAAGTCGGAGCCGAGCCCGCAGGCTTTGTCGTCGAGCTTTATCACGACGTAGTTTTCACCGATATATATCTCGCCTTTGCCGGCGTCCTCGGTTTCCCACGAGTTGTTTTTGAATCGCTCGACCGAGCCGTTTTCGCGGTTGACGATCAGATCGTATCCGTACCAGCCGGTTTTGGCGTCGCAGTCGGCGTCGATGAACAGGTTCATCCAGTTGCTTCCCTCCGGCGCGGTGAGCTTATCTGCGCAAACAGCGAGGAAATAAGTGCTGCCGTTTGATCTTGATACTTTAGCGGATACTATATCGTTTCTGCCGGTCTCGTTTTTGTAGCTCACGAGCCCGCCGTTGCCGAGCGAATCGCGGTGGAGCGTGTCGCCCGTCGTGTCGCGGTATTCGGGCCGGACGTCCGCCCACTGTGAGAGTCCGCCGTCAAGCGTTATGTCGTGCTGGCCGGAGGCGGCGGGGGCGGCGCGGCTGCCCTTGAATTCACGCATGAATTTCGCAAGCTGATAATAATAGTTATCGCCGAAACCGCCCTTCATCGGCTCTATGTCGCGGCTGAATTCGGGGTTAAAGCAGTCTACGTAAATGCTTGTAGACCACGAGATATATGTATTCGCTATCGTATTGTGGCCGTTCGTGTTCCAGCGGCCCGCCGCCCATTCGTTCCATTCCGTGATAAGCACGACGTAAGGATCGACCTCGGAGGCGCGCTCCATCTGTTCGGCGAAAAACAGTCCCTGTCCTGTCGTTTCAAGATTGAACTGGAAATCGTCCTTCGTGCCGTCCTCGAGCTTGCCGACCTTCGGCTGTTTGCCGTTCTGACTGCTTCTGCCGGAGCTTGTGTTTGCGAGGATCGCTGCCGAGATCGAGATTTCTTCGACGTTTTCCTTCGTCGATTTGTAGGATATCACCTGAGGGCTCTCGCACATCCAGGTCCAGAAATCCTTTCCGTTCTTTACGTTCTCTTTCAGAGCCCAGCAGCGGCGCCAGGTGAAGTTTCCGTCGACGATCTTCTTCGACTCCTTCGACATGCTCTTGAAGTTGCCGAGTATCAGCGGTTTGCCGTCATACATGACGTACAGATCGCTGTACTGCTTCGTCGAGTATACGTCGTCCCACAGCTCGAGAAACACGTTTTCGACGAGATCCACGTTGTCGGCTAAAAAGAAGCAGATATCGGGCGTGTGCAGGCCTTCTTTCCTCATCTGCTCGTATTCCTTGAATATCGCTTTGTAGCTCGTCGACTGGGGATTGCCGTTCGTGACGTCAAGAAAGATGAAATCGACGCCGATATCGGACAGCATCGACGCGTGTTTTCTTATGACCCAGCGGTCGTTTGTCAGATAATATCCGAAATACGGCTCACCCCAGTAGTGGCCCCAGCCCTCGGGACCTTGTGTATACACCTTTTTGACGGCTTCGATGCCGCCGTCAAGGTACGTCTGATAGTGGTTGTATATCTTCTGGTCGGGATACGTGACGCTCGTCGGAGTGAACCATATTTGATAGAACATCCCGACAAGTTTGTCGCGCGGCGCCGCGGCGCCGTCCGTCACGGCGCGGTCAAGGTCGTCCGTCGCGACCCACGTGTCGGAGTAGAGATCGCGTATGGCCGTTTTGTCGGCGGGATAATACGTCTCCGGCACCGCTTCAGTCCATTTTATTTCCACGTTGTCGATGAACGACTCGCCGGTGTTGCCGCCCGACGCCCAGAGAGCGAAGAAGCCCTTTTTGCCGACGTCGTACGAGAATTCTGTATGTATCCTGTCTTTTCCCTCGGCGTTGAATACCGTCACGTTTCTCTGATTCTCGATCTGCGCCGAAAACAGTTTCTCGAATACTCCGTCTATCTTCACCTCAACGGTTATCACGTCGTTTTTGACGTCGTCCGTCACCCTGACGCGCTGCGTCTGCGAAAAGTCGACGTCGACCCTGAACGTTTTCACCGTCGGCCACGTTGAGATCACGCCGACGCTATTGCACTGGAAGGAGAGCCAGATGCCGTTCGTGCCGACGGCGGCGAACTGGTTGCCGTATTCCGGCAGGCGCAGACCGACGTATTCGGAAACGTTGTTGACGTTACCCTTGCGGTTCGCGTTGACGTCCCATTCGGCGACGAACACGTCCGCCTTTATCTTGTGACGGCACGCAAAGTAGGCGTGATTCGTCTTGCTGCTGAACACGCCGTTCGCCTGAGTGCCCTCGGTATTCACGTACCAGTCAGCGTCGTTAGCTTTGATCTTAGCTTCAAAATCCTGACTGTAAGAATAGCTCTGCGGCTCCGGCAGCTCCGCGCCGCCCTGACCGCTGTCCTCTTTGATCCCGTCGTCGAATACGAATATCTCGCCTTCGGTATCCGGAGCGTCGGTTGTGGCTTCGGTATCCGTCGACGTCGTCTGCGGCTCTCCCCGGTTGCAGCCGAAAAGCAGCAGCATCAGGATGCTGAGAAAAACACAGAAAAACGATCTTACCCGCTTTTTCATTACTTTACTCCCCGATATATTTTTACATCTTGATTTTACAACGGCTTGTTTGCAATTACAATTGCAAAATTAAGCAACAGTATTGCAAATACGTGATTTTTGTGATATAATACGAGCGGGAGGGCGGATCTATGGAATTATGCGGATTATACACGGCTCACAAGACCGGATACAGCGCCGACGACACGGCTTATCCGCTGCACAGTCACTGCAGTCACGAGATACTCATCATGTGCGGCGGGGTCTGCGGCATCGTGATCGGCGGCACGGAATACGAGCTCGGTGAGAACGACGCGGCGCTGATCTTCGCCGACAACGTGCACGGCCTCGTAATAAAGGAGGCGCCGTTCGAGTTCCTTACGGCGCAGTTCATCCCGCGCGTCCGCGGCGACGCGGAATTCGACGAGATGCTCTTTAGCCTCTGCGGGAAATGCAGAAACGCCGGCGGCGCCGTCTACCGGATTGACGGGGCGGTATATCCCGCGGTAGTCTCGTGCATGCGGCGCATCTGCGACGAGCGGGCTGACACGGACATAAGCATGTATTTCACGTATCTTAAATCCGTGCTGTACGAGCTGTGCCGCAACGCGTCGGAGAAGAAAGGCGTGCCGTCCGGGCACACCGGCATAAAAAGCGGCGGCGCGCGACTGCTCAACGCCGTCACGGACTATATAGGCGAGAACCTGAGCATGATTTCGGATCTGTCATTTATCGGGGCGGTGTTCCATTACAGCAATTCACACGTGAACCGACTGTTCCGCAGTACCCTCGGCGTATCGGTCTGGCAGTACATCACGGCAAAGCGGCTCGATCTCGCGCATAATCTGATCGCGGACGGGCAGAGCGCGAAAAGCGCCGCCTTGAGATGCGGCTTTTCGGATTATTCCGTGTTTTACAGATCGTACGTAAAGTATTTCGGCGCCCCGCCGTCCGCTCTCAAAGCGGAGACGGCGAGAAGGAACGGACCCGGCGCCGAATGATGGTCGTATTTGCAATATTTTAGCGCAGAATCGCAATTGTAATTGCAAACGAAACACAGTAAAATGAAAAAAAACGGTATAGGAGCATCTGCTATGAAAAAGAGTTTGACGGTTTTGTGCATCCTGGCGCTTCTTTTGCCGGTGATAACCGGCTGCACTCCGGGCGAGCCGGACGTCACCACGTCCCCCGTCACCGCGGAGGAGACGGCCGACACCGCGACTGTGACCGAAGCCGAGACGGAGCCGGAGGAGGAAGAGGTGAAAAGCGCTGTGATAAAAGTCAATACTTTATCAGTCTCCGATAAAATAAAGGTGACGTACACGCTGACGACGACGCCCGAAAACGTCGCCGGAAAACTGACTGTGAAAGCGGCGGCGGAGAGCGGCGAGGTCAGGGAAAACACGTTCGATCCGACCGGCGAAGCGGAGCTCGAATCTCCCGCGGACGGCGGCGTGATAACGATCTCGATGTCGTTTGCCGACGGCGAAGGAGAGGTCCTCGACACAGCGGAGCTCAGAGTCAAAGACGGGCTGATCCAGCTGACCGAAGACGCGGTTAGCCTCGTCGTCGCCGAGATGACGGACGACGAAAAAGCGCATCTGATAACCGGCACCGGCAAACCTAAAAAAGCGGGCGCGTCGGGCGGCACTTACGAGATAGAACGCCTCGGCGTGCCGTCGATCACCGTCAACGACGGACCCGCGGGCGTCAGATACACGACCTCGGTCTGGTATCCGTCGATAATGAACATAACCTCGTCGTGGGACGGCGAGCTGATATACGGCGTCGGCGGCGCGATCGGCAGCGATTCGCTCGCGCTCGGGATCGATATCGTGCTCGCCCCCGGCATGAACATACAGAAAAACGTGCTCGGCGGCCGTAACTTCGAGTACTGCTCCGAGGACCCGCTCCTGACCGCGTTTTCCGCGTCGGCTTACGTCAACGGCATGCAGGCGGCGGGCGCCGGCGCGTGCCTGAAGCATTTCGCGGGCAACGAGCAGGAGACGAACAGAGGCTCGGAGAGCTCGACTATGACCGAAAGAGCGCTTCGCGAGATATATCTGAAGCCGTTCCAGCTCACCGTCAAAAACGCCTCGCCGTGGTCGATAATGTCGTCGTACAACCAGCTGAACGGCGCGTACGCCTCGATCAACAAGGATCTGCTGACCGGGATCCTGCGCGACGAATGGGGCTATAGAGGCACGGTCATGTCAGACTGGGGCTCCGCCGGCGCGGTTACGGACAAGGTCAACGCGCAGAACGACCTGAAGATGCCGGGCGATACCGACGACGCGAAAAACATGCTCGCCGGGATAAAGAGCGGCAAGGTCGATATGACCGCGCTCGATCTGTGCTGCGAGCATATCCTGTACACCGTGACGCAGACGCCGACGTTCAAAGAGCTTGAAATGAACCGCAAGGTATCTTTTACCGAGAACGGCAAGCTCTCCGCAGCGGCCGCCGCCGACACGCTGGTGCTTCTCAAAAACGACAACGGCGCGCTGCCGTATAAAGCCGGCACGAGCGTGGCGCTTTTCGGCAACGGCGCGTATAAAACGGTGTTCGGCGGTTCCGGCTCCGGCGGCGTCAGCCCGAAAAAGACCGTGACGATAGCGAAGGGCATCAGCTCGAGCTCAAGTCTGTCGGTATACGACGAGAAAAACAACATTTTCAGACGGGCCGAGGCCCACAGCAAGACGAGTCAGTCAAACGACAAGGCGGTATCGGTCGAGTACGCGGAAAAATGCGCCGAAGGCGCCGACGCCGCCGTTATCGTCATATCACGCGACTCGTCCGAGGGCGCCGACAACAGCCCCGACAAGGGCGATTATCTTTTGAACGACAGAGAGTTCGACATGGTGAAGCGCGTGTCCGACGCATTCCACGCGAAGAAAAAGACGGTCGTCGTGCTCATTAACACCGGCTCCGCGATCGAGGTCGCGTCGTGGCGCGATCTCGTCGACGGCATAATCTTCATCGGCTATCCCGGTCAGGGCGCCGGAGACGCCGTCGCCGCGGTGCTTTCGGGCGAGGTGAACCCGAGCGCGAAAACGACGATGAGCTGGCCGCTCTCGTATTCCGACACGCCGGCGCATCTGTATTTCCCCGGCAACCCCGGAAAAGTCGTATACTATGAGGATATCTACGTTGGTTACAGATATTACGGCACGTTCGGAGTCGACGTCGCGTATCCGTTCGGCTACGGTCTGTCGTATACCGAATTCGAATATTCCGGTTTCTCGGTAAAAGAGAACAGAAACGGCACGTTCACGGCTGAACTGACCGTCAAAAACACGGGGACCGCCGCCGGCAGAGAAACTGCGCAGATCTACGTCAGCAAGCCCGAAACGACGCTCGAGCAGCCGAAATACGAGCTCTGCGGCTTCGCGAAGACGAAGCTTCTGCAGCCGGGCGAGAGCGAAACGCTGACGGTAAAGATCACCTCCGACGACCTTTTCAGCTACGACACGGAAAACAGCCGCTATATAATAGACAAAGGTGAGTACAGGTTTTACGCCGCGTCGTCCGCCGCAGATATGCGCGGTGAGGCTTCGGCGGAAATCAAAGAGTTGCGCGTGATATACGACGTCGAAAACCGCTGCGTGCCGTCGCCCGAGCCCGCGCATATAATAAAATCCGAATACAAAGTGCGTGTACAGAGAAGCGACGACGAGGCGATCGCTCTGATGAAAGACACCGAAAAGAGCGGCAGAGCGTACACGGTCGACCTGAAGGAAGCCAGGGAAGTCGGCGATATATATTTATACTGGAGCAGTCTCAGCACGCCCTTCACAGTCAGCTTCGCGGGAGAGGATAAAAAATTCACCCGCTACGACGTGTTCGTCATCGACGGGCTCGACTTCGCCGTCGTGAATCTCGGCGGCGTCAGCGCCCGCTACGTCAGGATCGAACCCGCGGCGTCGGCGACGCTTAACGACGTCAAGGTTTTCCCGGCGTCTGAGGATGAGAAAAAAGAATTCGTTGAATACGAGAATCTGGCGCTCAAAAAGCCGGTGACGTCCGCGACGATCGAGGGAGCCTACTACGATAGATACGCCGTTGACGGCGATCTCACGACGCGCTGGGGATCTCTTCAGAACGGCGAATCGTGGCTCTGCGTGGATCTGAAGGAGACGAAGCAGATAAAGGGCATGCTGCTTTATCTCGAAGCCGCGTGGGTGCCGTACAGAGTGGAATACTCGAACGACGGCAAGAACTTCACGACGCTCGCCCGGCTCGGCTCGGGCGAGGTGTTCGTCAAACTGAAGGACCTCGATATACAGGCCCGCTACGTCCGCTTCATCAGAGAGGGCGAAAACTGGTTCAGCATCTACGAGGTCGAGATCTACGGATAAACAAAAAAAACGCTGCGGGACGGTGAGAGATCACGTCCCGCTTTTTTTGCGTATCGTATTGACAAACGCGCCGCTTTGTGATATAATCCGATTTGCGACAAAGTCGCAAATCTTTATCCTGACGGAGGAGGCGCCGTATCATGAGCTATATGACCTCGCAGAGAAAAGCGCTGTTTGAAGCGCTTGAGAGTCATCGCGACGAGGCGCTTTCCGCCGATCAGATAACGGCTCTTCTGGGCGAGCGCGCGAGCAGGAGCGCGGTATACCGCAATCTGTCGGCGCTCGAGGCGCAAGGACTGTTAAAGAAAACGACGGCGAGCGGCAGCAGCAAGGCGCTTTACCGCTATACAGGCTCCGAGCAGTGCAGGGATCATCTGCATCTTGAATGCTCAAAGTGCGGCAGGACGTTCCACCTCATGGCGCCGACAACGGACGCGGTGATAGACAACGTGCTGCGCGACGCGAATTTCAGTATAGACAGAACGAGCACGGTCCTGTACGGCGTATGCGAAAAGTGCCGCGATAATTAAAGGCAAATCAGAAGAAAGGCGGTGACCGTCATGATAAATAAACGGCGTTTATCGGCTGTGATCCTCACGGCTCTTGTTTTTGCCGTCGTCATGACGTCGCTTTTCGTCGTCGCGCACGGCGCCGATCACGACTGCACGGGCGACAACTGCCCCGTCTGCGCGCTGATTTCGGTCTGCCGCAGTACGCTTAAAACGCTCGCAGGCGCCGCCGCGGCCGCCGCGGTCTTTGCGCTCGTCCGCGCTTTTTCCGACGCGGTCTGCCTTTGCCGCGCCGCGGCGAAAAACAAAACGCCGATACAACTTAAAGTCAAGCTTCTGGACTGAAACGGAAAAACACAGGGGGAAGTCTGCCAGTTTGGCGGACTTTGCCGGCGCGCGCCGGTCCTTCTGTGTTGTTTTATCTTATCGTGATAACTGTTTCAAACCGGAGGTTTTTATTATGAAGAGATTTATTTCAGCCGCACTCTGCGTACTGATACTCGCCGGCGTCACGGCGGGCTGCGGCGGACCGACGCCGGATAACGGCAAGCTGAGTATAGTCGTCACCATATTCCCGGAATACGACTGGGTCATGCAGATACTGGGCGACGGCAAAGACCGCGCCGACGTCACGATGCTGCTCGACAACGGAGTCGATCTGCACAGTTACAAGGCGACGGCGGACGACATCATAAAGATAAGCACGTGCGATATGTTCGTTTACGTCGGCGGCGAGTCCGACGGATGGGTAACCGACGTTTTGGCGGGCGCGAAAAACAAGAGCATGACCGTCGTGAATCTGCTCGAGGCGCTCGGCGACGACGCCAAGGAGGAGGAGACCGGAGAGGGCATGCAGGAGGAAGAGCACGACCACGACGACGGCGACGGGGAAGAAGGCCTGGAATACGACGAACACGTCTGGCTGTCGCTCAAAAACGCCGAAAAACTCTGCCGCTGTATCGCCGGGAAACTCGGCGTCATCGACGCTGAGCACAAGGACGAGTACGCCGAAAACGTGAACGCCTATATCGAAAAGCTGAGAGTGCTCGACGCAAAGTACGCCGAAGCCGTCGCCGCGGCGGGCAAGAAAACGCTTCTGTTCGGCGACAGGTTCCCGTTCCGCTATCTTACCGACGACTACGGTCTGTCGTATTTCGCGGCTTTCTCCGGCTGCTCCGCCGAGAGCGAGGCGAGCTTCGAGACGGTCGTTTTCCTCGCCGGAAAGGTCGACGAGCTCGGGCTGTGCGCTATAATGCAGATCGAGAGCGCCGACGGCAAGCTCGCCGCGACGATAAGAGATACAACGAAAACGAAAGACCAGATTATACTGACGCTCGATTCGATGCAGTCGACGACGTCGGCCGACGTCGCGGACGGCGCGTCGTATCTGTCTATCATGGAAAAGAACCTAACGACTCTAAAAGAAGCGCTTAAATAAGGAGGATACACCGGATGGCACTGCTCACCTGTCAGGACCTTTCGATCGGATACGACGGGCACGATATCGTGCACGGGCTGAACTTCAGCGTCATGCCCGGCGATTATCTGTGTATCGTCGGCGAAAACGGGTCCGGTAAAAGCACGCTGATGAAAACGATACTCGGCCTGCAGGCCCCGCTCGGGGGGAAGATCCTGACGGGCGACGGCATGAGACCGAACGAGATAGGATATCTGCCGCAGCAGACCGTTGTGCAGCGGGATTTCCCGGCGTCGGTCTGGGAGATCGTTCTGTCGGGATGCGGCAACCGGACCGGTCTGCGTCCGTTCTACAATAAAGAAGAGAAGCGGACGGCGAAGGACAATATCGAGAAAATGGGCCTGACGCCGTACGTCAGGCGGTGCTACCGCGAGCTGTCGGGCGGTCAGCAGCAGCGCGTCCTGCTCGCGCGGGCGCTCTGCGCGACGAAAAAGATGCTTCTGCTCGACGAGCCGGTCTCGGGGCTCGACCCGAAGGTAACGGCGGAGATGTACGATCTTATCGAGTCGCTGAACAAAAACGACAGGATCACGGTCATCATGATCTCGCACGATATAGAGGCCGCCGTGAAGTACGCCGACCACGTCCTGCATATCGGTAGCACCGTTTTCTGCGGCACGAAGGACGAATACGTGAAAAGCGGCGCGGCGAAGGTTTTTCTGAAAGGCGGTGACACGGAATGACCGCGCTTATCGAAAAACTCAGTCTTTATATGCAGTACCCGTTCGTCCGGTACGCGCTCATCGTCGGCGTGCTGATCGCGCTCTGCTCGTCGCTGCTCGGCGTGACGCTCGTCCTCAAACGGTTCTCGTTCATCGGCGACGGTCTGTCGCACGTCGCATTCGGCGCGATGGCGGTCGCGGCGGTCGTCGGGCTGAGCAACGAGATGCCTCTCGTGCTCGTAATAACGACAGTCTGCGCGGTGCTTTTGCTGTGCGCCGGTCAGAACGCGAAAATAAAGGGCGACGCCGCGGTCGCGATGATCTCCGTCGGCGCGCTGGCGATCGGATATCTTCTGATGAACATTTTCGCCAAATCGAGCAACCTGTCGGGCGACGTCTGCTCGACGCTGTTCGGATCGACGTCCATACTGACGCTGACGCCGGCGGAGGTGCTGATCTGCGGGATCCTCTCGGTCCTTGTCGTCGCCGTCTTCATCCTGTTTTACAACAAGATATTCTCGGTCACGTTCGACGAGAATTTCGCGCGCGCCACGGGCATGAAGGTCGGGCTTTACAACCTGCTGATCGCGGTCGTGATCGCCGTTATCATAGTACTCGCGATGAACCTCGTCGGCTCGCTTCTGATCTCGGCGCTCGTCATATTCCCGGCGCTTTCTGCGATGCGGTTGTTCAAGAGTTTCAAAGCCGTCACGGTATGCTCGGCGGTGTTTTCGGTCAACTGCGCGCTGCTCGGGATACTGATCTCGATCCTCGCCGGTACGCCGGTGGGCTCGACGATCGTCGCGGTCGATATAGTCGGGTTCCTCGTTTTCCTTGCGATCGGAGCCGTAACAAGAGGAGGTATAAAGAGATGAAAAGGATCGTTGTCTGTGCGATAATCGCGGCGCTTCTGATACCGGCGCTTTGCGGCTGCGGGGGCGCGCCCGGCGCGCAGGATCCCGGGACGGCGGATACCGCGGCGGATACTGTACCGGTCGACGTCGATCTTACGCAGCTGAGCGCGACCATGGTCTACTCCGAGGTCTTCAACATGACGAGGACGCCCGAGGATTACCTCGGCAAACGCGTCAGGATGAGGGGCGAGTTCGCGTACGCGGAGGGAGACGGCAGATATTATTTCGCCTGCATCATCTCCGACGCGACCGCGTGCTGTGCTCAGGGCATAGAATTCGTGCTTACCGAAGACCGTAAATTCCCGGAGGAATACCCGGAAAAAGGTACCGAGATCACGGTCGTCGGCATATTCGACACGTATATGGAAGGCTCGTATAAATACTGCCAGCTGATCGACGCCGTCATGGAATGATCGGGGAAGTAAAAAAAATAAAACCCGGATCGTTAAGATCCGGGTTTTTGTTATGATCCGAAGTATAGCGTCATCTGCTCGTCGCTTAAGCTGAAATAATCCTTGACGCTCGTCAGCATTTCGCGGTATCTGACGCCGTCCTTTACGAAGTTCGTTATCATGTCGATATGATGCTGCCAGGTAGATGCGGACAAACGGTATTTCTTTATTGTGGCGTCGAACTCCGGCGCGATCTGCGCCTTGTAGTATTCGAGCCCCTCGAGCACGCGCTCCTCGGTCAGCACGTTTTTAAGCAGCTCCGCGCAGCGCTTTATGAACGCGTCCTTGAATTCGGGATTTTTGAGCAGCGCTCGGATCATCGTGTGGCAGCCGTTGTTCGGCATCACCTTTGAGATTGATTTCGTGTTGTTGTGGTAGAACGCCCAGTCGAGGTCGAAGAAGCACCAGTGCCATTTGCCGTCGCCCTCGTCCGACTGATAGAATTTCACGTTGGCGAGGTCCATATCGGCGAGATACGCGCGGCAGATGTACCAGTCCATGAGGCTCGTCGCGTCTATTCTGTCCATCACGTATTTGTAGTTTTCCTCGTCCCGCAGGTCGTTGCGCTGACAGAATTTGAGCAGCGCCAGATATTCCGTGTTGTCGCCGGACGAGACCGTGCCGTAGGTGTGGAGCAGGTTGACGGACTCTTTCGATACGCCGAGGCGGTTCGCGCAGTACTGCGCGTCGATGCGTTCGCGTATCCAGTAGTAACCGCGGTATTCGCCGTTGAGATACAGCACTATCGGGCGGCACGCCTGCACGTCGAGCGCCGTCAGCCCGTCTACGAGCGAGGTGCAAAGCTCGTCGCGGAAGCCGGCGAATTTGTAATCCTCGCCGCCGCCGTGAAGGATCAGCGAATTGAATTTCGTGTACTCACGGTTGTCGAACAGCGGATAATCGAGCGTGCCGAGGCCGTATTTCGATCTGAAACGCAGCTGGAAATTCTGCTTGTTGCCCTCCTTGCTGTCGTTGCCGTGGAGCTTGAAGCCGCACGGGGCGGAGAACAGCTCGACGCTGCCGTCGAACATCGTGACGAACGCCTCGTGCTCGTATTCCTTGCTGATGTTGACGAGGACGCCCTGC
The DNA here is from genome assembly GCA_017619885.1 of Clostridia bacterium. GTDB lineage: Bacteria > Bacillota > Clostridia > Oscillospirales > CAG-272 > UBA1248. The sequence continues at coordinate 12,677 of JAFZRM010000191.1, forward strand.
TCGCCAGTCAGATATTCTTCCTTGATCGCCACGTTGACCACCGGATACGTGTGCTCGATGCCGACGGTGTAGAAGAACGACGAGAATTCGCTGACGCGGCCGCCGTCGATGCAGACGGCGCGGATCGACGTCATGCGGTCTATCTGGATCGGCCGCTGATACATCTCTGACTTCTCGTTCGGCTCCGTGCCGTCGAGAGTGTAGTAAATCTTGCCGTCGCCGTTCAGCGAGAGTGAGAACGGCGCGTTGTAGTTGCCGGAGGGAACGCTCGCCGATGGCGCGGCAAGCGCTTTGCCGTAGCCCTCGCCGTTTTGCTTGCCCGGCGTCGGGGAGTCGTAATAGCGGAGGCTCACGCCGTATCTGCCGCAGCTCTCGTTCTGCTTGAGGTCGGACGGCACGGCGAAATAATCGGTGACGGCGCCGTCTTTGCTCAGGTAAAGCTCCTCACCGTCCGAGCTGATCTTGAACGGGGCGTGACCGTCTTTGTCGGTACCCGAACAGAATATCACGATATATCCGCCGGCGGGCAGATCCTTGTCGGGGAGCCTGTAACGGCCAAGCTCGGAATATTTGTCGGTAAGATAATAATCGGACAGATGAAGCGGCGCGTCGCCGCCGTTGCACAGCTCGACCCAGTCGTAGTATTTGCCGTCCTGCGGCATGTATTTCTTGTTGGAGGACATGACCTCGGAGATGTAAAGCTGCGGAAGCGTCAGTGACTCGCTGTACTCGGCGAGTCCGGAAAGCGTGTTCGGGAAGCCCGGTGTCGGTGAGGCGCAGGCGCCGTCGGCAGTCCACGAGCCTTTGCCGATCGAGGCGTCGTATTTCATGAAATCGACGGTCTCTTTCTTGTATCTGAGCACGAGCGTGCAGCCTTCCTTCGGCAGACGGAAGGCGCTCTGCTCGCCGAGCGTTATCACGGCGTAGCCCTTCGCGGGAACGGTGACTCCGTCGAGCGCGACCGGCTTTTCGTCGTCGTCGCCTTTGCGCAGGTAAAACGAGTCGAGCACAACGTCCTCGTCCTCGTCGTTGTACAGCTCGACCCAGTCGTCCGTGCAGCCGTGCGAGAGCGTGCGGTTGTCCGCCATAAGCTCGCTTATGCTTATTCTTTTTATCAGCTCCGGCAGCGGGTCGGTCTCCGGCGCCGGAGTCGTCTGCGCCTCAGTCGAGGTCTGCCCGTCCGTATCCGGCGCGGTTTCCGTGTCCGTCGCGGCGTCGGTCACGCTGTCCGGCTCCGTGTCGGCGTTAATCGGCTTCGTTTCGCACGAAGCGAGCACGGAGGCGGAGAGGAGCAGTACGAGAAGCAGAGCAATAATCCTTTTACGTGTCATCTTTTCTGTCCGTTTTCAGATTTTTCGACTAATTATAACAGAATACGCGCCGAATGTCAAGTTGATTTGCACATAAAATCATAATGCGATGCAAAAAGCTTTTTTGTCGTGTCGCTGCGCGACGTTCGGTGCGCTTCGCGCATGGGGGTTCCCCCGCCCCCCGGCCGCTGACGCGGGGTGAAATGTTCCGCCGTGGGCGGAACGTGAAATTTGACTGCCGTCAAGTGAAATTTGCCCTGCGGGCAAGTGAAATTCGCCTGCGGCGAGTTTCGGTGTCCCTACGGGACGTTCGGTGCGCCTGCGGCGCCTTTGGGGACTCCCCGCCCCCCTCTCCGGGAACCCCCACCGCTGTTCGCGGCGGGGAACCCCGGCACCGCCCCCAAACCCCCGCCACCCCCCAACATCCGTTGGGGCTTTTTCGACGGGTCGTCGTGGGCGCCGACCCCTCCGGCATCGCGCCCCCTCAGATCTCTGATCTGTGGGAGGGGAACAGGGGGGCTTGGGGGGTTGGCGCGTAGCGCCATGAGGGGTGGGAGAC
>JAFZRM010000192.1 GCA_017619885.1 Clostridia bacterium
CCTCTCACCCTGGGATTACGCCGCCGGCGCGCTGATCGTAAAAGAAGCCGGCGGGATAGTCAGCGGCTTCGACGGCGGCCCGCTGTCTTATACCTCAAAAAGCTGTGTCGTCGCCGCAAACCCGGTCGCATATCCTTCGGTCCTGTCGCTTTGCGGGAAAATATCCGAAAAATACGGGGTCAAATGATATGGAGAACCTGCCGCAATTCGTAAAAGAATACTATGAACTGAAAACGAGAGCCGCCCCGTTCATGCTCAAAACCGACGCGGAGACCGTAAAAACGGTCAGTGTGATAAATATACTGCTCGAGCGCGCGTATAACGTTTACGCGGGCGCGTCGACGCACGGGCGCTTCGGCTTCGGTCCGGGTCACACGGTCGAAAACTATATGAGCCGTGCAAAGAGTTATATCGAACAGCTCGAGGCCGGGAGATTCCCTCTCAAAGGGAGGTTCACCGAGCCCGGGATCGCGCTCGTCGATCACAGCTTCATCGAGCGCGGCGGCCGCATGCATCTGTTCTACAACCGGGGATATATCGGATACGAGTGGGACACGATGCCGGTGCTGACCGTCGGTCACGCCGTGACGGACGATCTGATAAACTGGACCGTCGAGCCGCCCGTTCTGAGCGCGGAGGCAGGCCTGCACGAGGATTATCAGGTCTGGTCGCCCGGCGTCGCCGAAAAAGACGGCAGATATTATATGTATTATACCGGAGTCAACGTGAACGTCGCGCAGGCGATCTGCCTCGCCATGTCCGACGACCTTTACACGTGGAAAAAGTATGATGGTAATCCGGTCGTAAAACCCGGCGCATGGGGACCGTGGAGCGACGACCGCTGGTCCGACTGCCGCGACGCGATGGTATTCGTCGACGACGACGGGACCGCGTATATGTATTACTGCACGTCGAAATACAACGAAGCGGGCGCAGGCCCCGCCGTTGGCGTCGCGTCATCCTCCGACATGATAAACTGGCGCGACGAAGGCGCGTACACGTTCGATATATGCGATACCGCGCTTGAATCGCCGTTTGTCATGAAGCGCGGCGGAAAATACTATATGTTTTATACGAACTGCAATCACGGCACCGCTTACGCGGTTTCGGACAATCCCGTAAACGGCTGGCGCAGTCTCGGCATGCTCATACCGTGGACGGTGCCGCCTCTCTGCCCCGCAAACGTCCCGTCATGCGCGGAGGTGTTCGAATTTAGAGGAAAATGGTACATCTCAAGCTGCCTGCGCGAGCCCGGCTGCGAGCAGTACCTCGAGATATTCGGCCTTTCATGGCAGCCCGACGGCACCGTAAAAGTCACGGACAGGATCGAATGACGTCAGGCGTCCGCCACGCCCAAAAACGGCGCGAGACGCAAAAAAGCAGACTTTTGCAAGTCTGCTTTTTGTTTTATCCGTTTCGTTTACTGTTCCGTTTTTCCCGTGAAAAACTTATGCTGCATCGCGTAGAATACCGCGCCGATCAGGATCCATACGCCGAGCATGATATAGCTCTCGACGCCGAAATGCACGCCTGACAGTCCGGGGATCGGGATCAGCTGCAGTATCATGAATATCACGCTGAACACCACGCCAGTGACCGCCATGACTTTCAAGAACACCGATCCGTCCTTGAAACGCTTCGTTGCCACCAGCGTACTCGCTGACGTGAAGAAGTATCCGATGCTCGCGCCGATCGCGCTCATGTCGACGAACCAGCCGAGCGCCTCGCGCCCGAGGATCGGGCCGGAGAGGCTGACGATTATGCAGAATATCATCGCGTTCTTCGGCGTGCCGTATTTCTTGTCGACACGGCCGAACCATTCCGGCAGATAACCTTCGCGGCTCATCGAGTACATAAGACGCGATGATGCAAGATAGAAGCCCATTATGCCGGAGAGGACCGCGCAGCTGACACCGACGCCGACAAGCACCTTGCCGAACGTTCCGAGCAGCTCTTCCGCGGCTATAAGCACGACCCATTCGCCCGCCATAACGCGATCCGGCCAGTTGGCGAGAGCCGCGGCCGCGACCGTGTTGTTCGACGTATAAACAAAGCATCCGAACACGATGGCGATTATCATTATGAACGATACTTTTTTGAATGAGAAGTTGAACTCCTCGGCCGCCTGAGGTATCGCATCAAAACCGACGTACGCCCACGGAGCTATCGCGAAGGTCGCGAGGATCGCTCCGGCAACTCCCGAGGTGCCTGAATGCGCGTATTTTGCTATTTCCGAGAGGTCAGTTCCTGCCTCCACTGCAGCCTTCGCCGCTTCCTTATCGTAATCAAAGCCCCATACAGGCTCCATGTTGATGCCCTTCGCTTTGCTGCTGATCAGCGCGGCGATGAACAGCGTGAACACGCACGTGACGAGCAGGACCGAGAGCACCGTCTGCACGAATCCGGCCTTTTTGACGCCGATTATGTTCAGATAACCGAACAGCAGAAGCACGGCCATCGCCAGAAGCATCTCGCCCATGTAGATATCGAAGCCCGCTATCGTATAGTGGAACCCGAATTTGAGGATATCCGCGGTACCGTCAAGTCCGTCGACGATAAGACCTATCGCGGTACTGTTCATCGGGACGTTCGTCAGATATGCGACGACGAGGAACCAGCCGCAGATGAACGCGGCGTTCTTTCCGAAGCAGTTCTTCGTAAAAGTGAATTCTCCTCCGGCTTTCGGGTATTTCGGTACCATGTAAGCGTAGGAGAACGCGATAATGATCATTACGATCGCTCCGAGCACCATCGCGATCGCCGTTCCGGCTACGCCTGACGTCGGTAAAAACTTTTTGCCCGGGTTGATAAACGATCCCCAGCCGATGACACAGCCGAACGCGATCGCCCATACGTGCATGGGCGACAGGGATCTTTGAAGAGTACCGTCGATCGACGGCGTTTTAGCGGGTTTGTTGCTCATTTTTCTTTTTCCTTTCAGCGCCTTTATCAGACGTCATAAGTTCTGTCTATGGTCTTCAGTTCCTTGAAGGTGTCTATCTCGACGATGTCTTCGTCAAAGCACTCTTTGACGCGGACCTCATAGTGTTCTTTTCTGTATACCAGAGGCACCTGCTCCCAGTAACGCTCCTTGCCGCCGGGGGATCCGTATACGTCGGCTATGTCCTGGCTCAGCTTGTGGCCGTCGACCTCGTTCCAGTACGAGATGCCGACCATCTGCCATATGTCGCCGCCCTCTCCGCCGACCTTTTCCTCAACGATCACGCCGTCTCTGACGCGGAAGCACCAGTCGTCGGAGCGCTCTTTTTTGATCGCCAGAAAGTCGGAGGTGTAATGATATTTCGTTATGATCTTCGGGTTGGAGATGAGCAGATCCGCCTCGAAGACGTAGGCGTTCGAGAGCATGTATCTCGCGACGAGCGCGGAACCGATGTTGTTGGCTTCGTTGAAAAGCGGGTTTTCAAGGAATTTTATCATCGGATATTTGTAAAGCAGCTGGTCGAACTGCTCCGCTAGATAACCGCGGACTATGTAGATCTCGTTGATACCGGCTTCCAGACACGAGTCGATCAGCCTGTCGATTATCCTGACGCCGTGCACGCGTACGAGAGGCTTCGGCGTATTGAAGGTGATCGGCGCGAGACGCGATCCGAACCCCGCCGCGATGAACACCGCGCGCTTCGCGCGGTACGGCTCGAGCGCCGTGAGTCCGGCGTTCGTTATCTGTCCGTCGCCGATATATCCGGCCTCGCCGAGCTCCTTTACTATCCTGTTGATCGTCCCGAGAGAATGACCCGTGCTCTTCTCCAGGTCCCTCTGCGACAGCGGAGCTTTCGCCTCCGCAAGCTTGACAAGTATGTCGAATTGTTTCCTCGTCAGTTCCATTTCAAGCCTCCGCTTTGTTCATTTTCGCCGTGCTTTCGTCCCGTGTTGACACGGCATAACGCGCCTTCGGATCGGTTTGCCCTCTCTCCGGGCACATAACGGCCGGTTTTGCACCGTTTCCGCCGATCTTTCCCGCGCGTCGTTGAACACTAATATACATCATTTGAACACATATGTCAACTGTATTTTATTAATTTTTCATATTATGAAATACTATTTTAACATTTACTGAGATTTTGTAACGCTGCGATGATTCGGAAAATGTCATTTATAATAACATCTGCGGCGAAAACGAACCGCGCATTTATGAAATTTATAGTTTTTTTACAGCGTTTTCGGGCAGTTGTATTGACTTTTACTCGCGTTTTTGCTATTATATCCGTGTCATCACGGTCCATGATTCAACCGTCTGATATCATTTTAGCTGACATTAAATACCGGAGGTCATTATGAAAAAGCTTTCCACCCGGCTGCTCGCCGATACTGTCGTATCGCGGCGAAAAGCGTTAAAGATCACGCAGGCACAGCTTGCTGAGGCGACCGGCATCCACCGCGGCCTTATTTCGCGCCTGGAGTCAAACAGCTTCACTCCGTCAATAGACCAGCTTCAGGCGCTCGCCGAAGCTTTGAGTTTCGATCCGACCGAACTGTTCGTTGATACGTCCCTGACGCCCGCCGTTGCGATCGACCGTTCGTATAAAATAGCCGTCGCGGGTACCGGTTACGTAGGGCTTTCGCTCGCCGTTCTTCTCGCTCAGCACAATCAGGTCACCGCAGTCGATATCGTACCTGAGAAGGTGGAAAAGCTCAATAACCGTATCTCCCCGATCCAGGACGAATATATCGAGAAATATCTGGCGGAATCCAGAAGCGGAAAGCGGAGGCTGGACCTCAGAGCCACGACCGACGGCGCCGCCGCTTATGCAGACGCGGATTTTATAGTGATCGCCGCGCCGACGAATTACGATCCCAAGCAGAATTTCTTTGACTGCTCCGCCGTGGAGAGCGTTTTGACGCTTATAAAGGAAAGCACGGCGGGACGGAGACCGCTTCCGACGATCGTCATCAAATCCACGATCCCCGTCGGATATACCGTAGGTATCCGCGAGCAGATGGATATGGATAATATCATTTTCAGTCCGGAATTTCTGCGTGAATCCAAAGCCTTATATGACAACCTTTATCCCAGCCGTATCATCGTCGGATGCGACGGCAAAACGGAAAACGCCGCCAGAATTTTCGCCGGTCTGCTTCAGCAGGGTGCGATAAAAAATCCCGTCGAAACGCTGTTCACGGGATATACCGAAGCGGAGGCTACGAAGCTGTTCGTAAATACGTATCTGGCGCTCCGTGTCAGTTACTTCAACGAACTTGATACTTACGCCGAGATCAAAGGCCTGGATACCGCGTCGATAATCAAAGGCGTGTGTCTTGATCCCCGCGTCGGCGATTACTACAACAATCCGTCGTTCGGTTACGGCGGATACTGCCTGCCGAAAGATACCAAACAGCTCCTGGCGAATTACAAGGACGTCCCTGAAAACCTGATCCGGGCGATCGTCGAGAGCAACCGGACGAGAAAAGACTTCATAGCCGACCGCGTCATGGAGATCGCCGGCACTTATACCGCCTCCGCTCAGTACGACGCGGCACAGGAAGAGAATCAAAAAGGCGTTGTCGTCGGAGTCTACCGGCTCATGATGAAGGCGACCGGCGACAACTTCCGGCAAAGCAGCGTTCAGGGCGTCATAAAGCGGATCAAGGCGAAAGGCGCCGCCGTCGTCATCTACGAGCCGACGCTGGAAGACGGGTCGACTTTCTTCGGTTCTCCGATCGTAAACGATCTCGGTAAATTCAAGGCGACGTGCGGCTGCATAATCGCCAACCGTTACGATCCGGTCCTTGACGACGTCAAAGAAAAAGTATATACCCGCGATCTGTTCAGGAGGGACTGACTTATGAGCAAAGTTAAGATAGATCTCAACGGCAAAACTATCCTGGTCACCGGATCTCCCGGATTCATCGGCGCAAATCTGGTTATGAGACTGCTGAATGAGATGACGTCCGGGACGGTCATCAGCCTCGATGACATGAACGGCTACTACGACCCGAAACTCAAGGAATATCGTCTCAGGCTGATCGAAAATACAGCCGGAAAATCGCCCGTGAAGCACGTCTTCATCCGCGGTTCGATTGCGGACAAAGCTTTGATCGACCGGGTCTTCTCCGATCACAAGCCCTCCGTCGTCGTGAACCTCGCGGCGCAGGCCGGCGTCCGGTATTCCATCGACCGTCCCGACGTATATATCGAGTCAAACGTCATAGGGTTTTACAATATCCTTGAAGCGTGCAGAAACAACCCTGTCGAACATTTGGTTTACGCATCTTCTTCTTCGGTTTACGGAGGCAATAAAAAAGTGCCCTTTTCGACCGATGACAAAGTGGACAACCCGGTGTCCTTATATGCCGCGACGAAAAAGAGCGACGAGCTGCTGTCGCACGCGTATTCCAAGCTATACAGCATCCCGTCCACGGGACTGCGTTTCTTTACCGTGTACGGTCCCGCGGGGCGGCCGGATATGTTCTATTATTCCGCCGCAAACACGCTCGCCGAAGGCGGAACGATCAGGATCTTCAACTACGGCAACTGCAAACGCGATTTCACGTATATCGACGATATCGTGGAAGGCGTCGTCCGCGTGATAAAAGGCGCGCCGGAAAAGAAAAACGACGAAGACGGTCTTCCGGTCCCGCCGTACGCCGTGTACAACATCGGAGGCGGCGTGCCGGAAAACCTGCTCGACTTTGTCGGGATACTTCAGGATGAGCTTGTGAGAGCCGGAGTGCTTCCGGCCGATTATGACTTCGAAGCTCACCGCGAGCTTGTAGGGATGCAGCCCGGCGACGTGCCGACGACGTTTGCAGACAGTACGGCTCTGGAACGTGATTACGGCTTCAGACCGGGCACGAATATCCGCGACGGGCTGAGAGTCTTTGCAGAGTGGTATAAGGAGTATTATAAAAAATAAGTATACCGGCGAAACGCGATATAAAAGCAGCGGAGCCCTGATCTTTCGGCAGCCTGCCGGTTTGCTGCAATAAAAAGCCTCACGCGGTAAAAAACCGCGGGAGGCTTTTCCAGTATCCGTTTTTTCAGGATCGTTATATACGTTTGTCTTTGTTGAAGACCCAGTACAACGGCGTCAAGAGTTTCAGCAGCCAGGGGCAAAGCCGTATGATGTAATAGCTGACCTTCATCACTAAAGAGCACTTTCCGAATCCGACCTCTTTTTTCAATTCGATGATCTGTTTCCTCATCCATTTTCTGAACTCGCCGGAACCTTCCCCTTTTTGCGGGATGAACTTATCGTAATATATGATCATTCTGCGAAGCCTGTTCTGCTTCATGATCTTTAAGTGATCAGCCGTATAAAGATCGGGTATGTTGTCTTTCACGAACGTTTCCATCCGGTCGCAAACGGCGAGCCAGTCTTTTATGCTGTCGGCCGTTTTCTGCCCGGTGATGCTTCCGGGCCTTTTTCTGTAAAGATATAACGGATCGTCGATGACGCAGATCCTGCTGCACAGGTTGATTATCCGGTACATCGCGTCGATGTCTTCATACAGCATGCCGACCGGGAACCTAATATCGTTCCACAGTTCTTTTCTGTACATCTTGTTCCACAAGTAAGCGTGGATCGTGTTCGCCGCGAACGCCTGCATGGCTTCGACGCGGCTGTACAGGCCTTTGCCGATCGGCGGGCGGAGTTCTTCCGTTCCGACCCGTTTCATCGCGCCGGTCGTGGTATGGACGGTAAACCTGCAGATCACCATATCTGCGTCGTTGTCCGCCATGGCGTTCAGCATGGTCATGACGTAATCGGGATCGTACGCGTCGTCGGAATCGATGAAGACCACAAAGTCTCCCGTCGCAGCGTCAAGAGCCGCGTTTCTTGTGCTGCTGACGCCGCTGTTTTTCTGATGGATCAGCCGTATGCGTTCATCTTTTTCCGCATACTCGTCGCAGATCTTTCCGGATCTGTCGGTCGAGCCGTCGTCGACAACTATAATTTCCAGATTGTCATAACTCTGATTTATAACGCTGTCCAGCGCTTCGCTCAGATACGCCTCCACGTTATACACGGGCATGATAACACTGACGAGATATTTGCCGTTCATTTCAATTCTCCTTTTCGGTTTTTGTCGGAAAACGGGTTATTCCGCCGACGTATCAATATGTCCGAACTCGTTTTTGTAACGCTTTCTGCATACAGCGTAGAAGATGACGCCGAGCACGGTCCAGCCGCCGACTATGATCCATTCCTCGACGGTCAGCGCGCAGCCGGATCCGGGTATCAGGTACAGAACTACCATCATGCCCGACAAGATCGTCGCCATGATCCCGACGAATCTGTAATGCTTCACTTTGTACGGCCGGTTAAGATCCGGCTCCTTTTTGCGCAGGATCAGAAACGACAGGGCGACCATGCAGTACGCGAGGCAGCACGCGAAGCTTGCCGCGTCCGAGATCCAGATCAGCATGTTCCTGCCGAAAAACGGCGCGGCAAGAGACAGCACTCCGATAAGTATGAGCGCGTTGACCGGCGTTTTTTTCTGCGGTAGAAGCTTTGCGAAATTGCCCGGGATCATTTTCGATTCCGCCATTGAGAAGATCGCCCGGCTTCCGCCGATCAGGAAGGAGTTCCAGCTTGTGACGACGCCGCAGAGGCCTCCGATTATAAGCACTTTCGACATGACCGCGCTGTTGAAGACTTTTTCCATGGCGGTCGCCGTGACAAGTCCGGCGCCTCCCAGGGCGTTCGCGATATCTTCTTTGTTCATCGCGTAACCGACGGCGAACACAACGAGTCCGTAGAAAACGACCGCGCAGATTATCGAAAGCAGAAGTATCCTCGCGATCTTCTTCAACGGGATGTTTATCTCTTCGGCGACCTGCGGGATCACGTCAAAGCCGAACAGGAAAAACGGCGCCACGACCGCCACGGAAAGGACGTTCTTTATCGAGCCGAACCCCTCGCCGACTATCGTCTGTCCCTCCAGATTCGACGGGGATCCGTTTATCACGGACGCCGCGACGAGGATTATGCCGACCGCCGCGATCGTCACCGTCAGTACGGTCTGGAAGATCGACGCCGCCTTGATGCCGAGAATATTTATGACGATTATCGCGATCGTGCACAGCGAAGCGAGGATGATACCGGTCAGATATACGTCAGATCCTGAGATCGTGTAAAGCCGCACCTGTGAAAACGACGGGAAAATGTACTGAACGATCGTAGGCAGCGAAACCGCTTCAAAGCAGACCACGCCTATATAACTGAGGATAAGCGCCCACGTGCAGATGAAAGAGCCGGTCGGTCCGAACGCTTTGTAGCTGAACAGATGCTCGCCTCCGACCTTCGGCATAGCCGGCGTGAGCTCTGCGTACGTCAGGCCGACAAAATATATCATTATGCCGCCGATGACAAAGCCGATGATCGTGCCGATGACACCCGCGTCCTGTATCCACCGCCCGGATGAAACTACCCATCCCCAACCGATCATCGCCCCGAAAGCAACGACCAGTATGTCCGTAGCGGACATCACTTTTTTAAATCTGTTTTTTAATTATCGGTTCTCCTCTTTTTCATTCGGGATAGGTTTTGTCGATGCCGATGAAGCCGACCGCCTCCGGGCGCACCGCCCGCGGGGTCTGTTTGCTCAGTTGTGTCTGAACCTCACGTTGTCTTCCCACCAGAAGTCCTTGTCGTATTTCCATCCGATCAGATCTTCGAATTCCTTTTTATATCCGCGGCCGTTGATCATCTGGAATATGAATTCGCCGGAATAGTTGCCTTCCATAACGCACCATCCGTCGGGCGTCAGCACTATATCCCAGCCGATATATCTATATCCCGGCATAGCGTCCATGATCTCGTTTACGAAGACGATAAGCTCGTCCCACTGCGGGATCTGAAATCCCTTTATAGTTATGCCGGAATCGGGGTGGACCTTGAACGTCTTGCCGCTTTCCTGAAATCCGTCCGTGATAACGACACCGGTCTCAGGGTCGATCTCCGCGTCAAATCCGGTCAGCACGGCAGAGGCGATGAAAGCGCCTCCCATACCGACTTTTACCCAGGGGTGATAAAGTCTGACTTTCCCGTCTTTGTCCCTGACGGCCGTCGCCCTGATGGCGTTTGCCGATTCTTTATGCAGCGCGGACATGGAGTCGGCCTGGGTTATGACTTCTTCGATCACCATGCGCGCGACTCTTGAAGGATGCTTTTCCTGAAGCTGCCGTCCTTCGCCGAGTATGCTCTGCAATGCCACTCCTGCGTCGCCGCCGTATTCGGCAAGCGACGCCTTATGTACTCCGATGCCGTACGAATAATCCGCCGGTTTTACGACGAACACTTCATGCTTGCGCACGAAATCCGCGAACACGTCGTAGTCTTCCATGCTGTGCAATTCGATGACGTCGCGCTTGTAGTACGGCTTGAGCAGCTGATACGTTCTGAATTTATCCTGCAGGTTGTCGCGGCTGTCGGGCCCGGCGCCTTTATTCAGATAATTCACGTATATGCCCCTGTTCATGCGGACCATATAACCCGATTTTTCCTCAAAGCTTTTATCCGTAAGATGAAAATAATATTCCTCGTCCACGGTGCAGCCGAATACCCAGAAATCATAAACGAACCTGTAGCGGAGCTCCGTTATCTCTTCGGGTGATGCGCCGGGATTGTAGCGTTTTATCTCCTCGTCCATCTTGCTCAGCATCAAAGGCGTATAAAACGGCTTGCGGACGCCCTTATGATCTATGGTGATCTCCTGTATCAGCCGCTTTGCGATCTGTCTGATCTCTTCCGGGTCTTCCGTTATTTTCAAGTAATCTTTCAGCATTTTTTATCTCCTTTGCTCCGGCCGCACGTCTTTGTGCGCGCTCAGTTATGCAAAAATCTTTCGTTATCCTGCCACCAGAAATCCTTGTCGTATTTCCAGCCGATCAGCTCCTCGAACTCGGCTCGAAGACCCGTTCCGCGGATCATCTGCGAACCGAACTCACCCGAATAGTTGCCCTCTACGACGCACCATCCGTCAGGCGTCAGAGCCAGATCCCATCCGATATAACCGTACCCCGGCAGCTTTTCCATCAGTTCTCTGACGAATGACACGCATTCCTGCCAGCGCGGTATCCGGTAGCCTTTGAAAACGACGTGCGTATCCGGGTGGACGGCCGCAACGTCTCCGCTTTCCTGGAATCCGTCCGAAGAGATCACGCCCGTGACCGGGTCGATCTCCATAAGAAAACTGTTCTGCGCGCCTGATCCGAGAAACGACCTTTTTGCTCCGACCTTGATACGGGGGTGGTACAGAACGATCTCACCGTTTTTGTCTCGGACGGCCGTGGCGCGAACGGGATTGACGGAATACGGGTGGAGCCGGCTAAGCGCTTCGTCCTGCACGATCAGCTCTTCGAGCACCATCCCGGTCTTCTTTGAAGGATACTTGTCATGGATCTTCACTCCCTCGCCGAGGATGCTGTCGAACGCGGCGCGGCAGTCGTTGCCGTAATCCGCCATAGCGGCTTTATGCACGCCGACACCGAGCGAGCAGTCTTCGGGCTTGACCACGAATTCGCCGTGCTTTTTCGAAAACTCTGCAAACACTTCATAATCGTACGGTCCACTGATCTGTATGACGTCGCGTCTGTAATACGGCTTCAGCCGCTGATACAGCCGGTACTTGTTCTCCAGCTGCGCGACACGGTCTTCTCCGGCGCCCATGTTCTGGTGTTTGACGTAGACGTTGCGGATCTGGCGGACCATGTAACCGCGCTTTTCCGCATCGCTTTTTTCAAGCAGACGCAGATAGAACTCTTCATCGACCGTACAGCCGTATACCCAGTAATCGTAAATGAATTTAAGGCGCAGCTCCTCGGCTTCTGCCGCTGTCGCGTCCGGGAGATGACGCAGGATCTCCTCGTTCATCTTGCTCAGCATGAGCGGAGTATAGAAAGGCCTTATCTGTCCGCCGACATTGATCGTTGCGTCTTTAACGAGCTTTTTTGCGATTTCTCTTATCTCTTCCGGATCGTCCGTTATTTTCAGATAGTCTTTGATCATTCGGGTCTCTCCTTTGTCATCGGATCGTTATTCCTGCCACCAGAACTCTTTCGTCAGATGCCAGCCGATGATGTCTTCAAACTCTTTTTTCGTCCCGCGGTTGTAACAGAACTGCCAGCAGAAATCTCCGCTGAAATTGGCTTCCATGAGCACCCAGCCTTTTTCCGTCAGGACCATGTCCCAGCCGATATATCCGACGGTATCCATTTTCATGGCTAACCCGGTCACGGTATCGATCAGTTCCTTCCATTTCGGGATCCTGAACCCGACGATCGGCACTCCCGTGTCGGGATGCACGTCGAATCTCTCGTTGCTTTCAGAGCATCCCGGAGTATTTACAATACCGGTTTTGGCGTCGATACACGCGTCGAGCGTTCCGAATATCGCGCTCGTGAGGAACTGCCCGAATCTTCCGATCTTGAACCACGGATAGAAAACGTTGACCTTGTCTCCGACGCGCACGGTCGTAACTCTGACGCCGTTGACTGAATTCGGATGGATCGCCGCCATCTCCGGGACCTGTACGATCAGCTCTTCCAGGATCATCGATTTTTCCTTGCCGCGAAGATAAAGCTGTTTGTTCTTCTCGTTTTCGGCGAGGATATCGTAAAACAGTTTTTTTCTGTCCGCCTCAGTCATGCCGGGATCCGTCGTAACCTTGTGCACGCCGTTGCCGCCGCCCATATCCGTGGGCTTTACCACGAATTCCGGGTGCTTTTCGACGAACTCACAGAACGCCGGGTAATCCTCATCCGTCTCTATCTTGATGACGTCGCGTCCGAAATAATCCTTGAAAAGGCAGTACGTCTCCCATTTGTTGTTAAAATAGTGCGCGTCCTCGAGCCTGTTCAGTCTGTTGCGATATACGACCTTTTCTCTCGTAGTCACGTATTCCTTTATCTCTTCGTGAGTTTTGTGAGGGAAATCGAGATAATAGTATTCGCTCGCCGGACACCCGTAGACCCAGTAATAGTACACAGTCGTGTACATCTCGTCGTCGATCTCCGCGGGGTCCGTCAGAGACGTCTTTTCTCTGACGACGGCGCGCAGTGACTCAAGCACTTCTTCCGTATAATACGAGCTTTTTTCAGCCACGACGGCTTTCGCGATCCCGATCCGCTTTGCCGGATCCTGAGTAACTTCGATATGCATCGATTTTTATCCTTTCGTTGTCAGTGTTTTGATCGATCTTTATGCTTTCTCACATCAGATCGCGCCTTACAAGGTCGTTTCCGTCTTTGTCGAGGACCCTGAGGTGCTGCAGCGCGGTCTTATATTTTTCCGTGAGTCTGCCGGGATCGTCGTCGGCGACGAAGAAACCGGCAGCCCTGTCGCCGTTGCTGTCAATATTCTTGAACTTGTGTCCTTTATTTCTGACGAGGTAATATCTTGCGATGATCCCCTGTTCATACATATCTTCAAAGCCTTCGTAGCGGTCCAGCTCGCCGTCGCTGCAATACAGATAACAGGTCATAAGATACCTGTTCTCGGATCTAACCTCTCCGACCTCGGGCACTTTGCCCTCGTGCAGATCGACTATCGCGCTGATCGGATCGAAGCCGGACATGATCTTCGTGATCTCGTATTTCACGAATCCGCCGGTCCTGGCGCAGAATTCGAGCACGTAAGCGTGCTCCCCGTCGGCGATCATGTTGATGTTTAGCGGGGAGTTTTCAAGGCGGAACGCGTCCGCGATCTTTTGCGTCGTTTGTCTGATCTCTTCGGTCAGCCCGTCCGAAATGCCGGCCGGATAAAGGCTTCCGGATAAAACGAACCCGCCGTTGTTAAGTTTGTTCTTGCTGCCGATACATAAAACGGTAGCTTTGCCGCGGCACACGAACGCTTCGACCGTCAGCTCGTCGCCTTCGATATATTCTTCGGCGATCGCGGTTTTCGTGCGGCTGATATTTATCGCGTCCCCGAGGAAACGTTTTACTTCCTCGCGGTCCCGGCATCTTCTGACCCCTCTCGCGCTGTAAGCGTCAACGGGCTTGACCACGAGCGGGAACCGGAGACCTTCGATCTTTTCTTCATCATAACTGTCGAGCACCGCGTAACGCGACGTCGGGATGCCGCTTTTCATGAAGACTTCCTTCATGTAATGCTTGTCCGAGACCATGCGCGCGGTCTTCAGGTCAAGATACGTCCTGAGCCCGAGCGCTTCGCAGACTTCGACCTCGGCCAGAAGGATCTGATCCGCGCATGCCGTCAGCACCATGTCGATACCGCGTTCTTTTGCGAGCTTTTCGATCCCCTCCACGTCCATCGCGGACACCGAATGGAATTCATCGCAGTGCTTCGCCGCCACGCAGTTCGGATTCATATCCGCGAGCAGAGTCGTATATCCTCTGCTCTTCAGTTCCGCAAGCAGAGCCACCTGTGCGATCCCGCCCGCCAGAACAAGAGCTTTTTTCATTATGTCCTCCATCCGTACAGCGGATCCGGTGTTTCAGTCTCAGTCAAACAGATCCGTATACTTAGATTCGTCTTCGATCACGCCGTAGGCTTTCGCTCTCATCACGATCTTTTCGGCCCAGCAGCGATGCGGTCCGATCTCGTTCATCTTGTTGCCGCTGCTGCTCTTTATGACGCCGCCGCTCGTTCCGAGCACCTGCAGAGCGTCGTCGTAGACCTCTTTGGTGACCGCCAGCATACCGTTGACGTACGGGATGTGAGTCGGATGGATGATCGTCTTGCCGATGAAGCCGTTAGCCTGGTCGAGCAGAAGCTCGCGGAGCAGGCCGTCGACCGCGTCGTTTATAAGCGTCTGCTGCTTGAACAGGGACTTGTTTATCGTATCCGGCGTGTCCTCGAATTTCATATCCTTCGTTGCGCGGAAATATTCCCACACGGGGCCGGACACGCTGTAATCGTTGTGGCGCGAGAACACGTTCAGAACGTCCTTGAGGCAATCCGCGACGGTCATTATATCGTAGATCGTATAGTTGATGCCGCGCCGCATGCCGAAGACGGACGACCAGTCCGTACCGCCGACGCGCACGTTGAGCACGAGATCCTTGTGACGGTCGAGTATCTCCTTCACGCCCATCAGCTCCGGGATGCGCGACTCAAGATACGCCATTTCCTTGCTCTCAAGGATCGGCATGCCGTAGATTATCTCGCCGAACTTACGGTTCAGATATTCGAGATGCTCGTAATATGCTTCGCCGACTTCGATATTGAACTTCGGGAAGTTGAACGCGGTGACCAGATGTATGTGCTCCGGTCTGAGCATCGACGAGAAGTGCTTGAACTGCTCCACGTTGCGGACGCGGAAGATTATCAGCGGGATCTCGTCGTATCTGATCGTACCTTTATCGAGCTCGGCGTTGAGCGCGTCGAGCAGATTTATAACGTTGCGCTCAGCTTCGGGCACGAGCTCTTCCTTGCAGGCGTCCTCGAAGCACATCACCATGGAGGTAAGTCCGGGATATTTCTTCGTCAGGATGGGCTGCAGGAAATCCTTCGTTCCCGGCATATACATAGTCGCGCCGAGGCAGTAACGCAGCATTTCCCTGTCGGTGTACTTGTCGAAATTGATCGGTTCCATGACAAATTTGGAACTCGGCTGATAGGCATGATGTCTCATACTCCTCTGTTTCCTTTCTTTTGCCTGCCGGGATCTTCCGCAGCGGCATTTTTCAAATCATTACGTTATATCCGAAAACTCCACCAGGAGTCAGAATCATCTGTGATTAACGGTGTTTTCACCGAAGTATCCCGCGTCATTCGGGCTTTCTTTTTTTCGCGGTAAAGTAGAATATCACTCCGAGAACTATCCAGACGGCCAGGCAGATATACGATTCCTTGCCGAGCG
Organism: Clostridia bacterium; assembly: GCA_017619885.1. Classification (GTDB taxonomy): domain Bacteria; phylum Bacillota; class Clostridia; order Oscillospirales; family CAG-272; genus UBA1248. Next base: position 15,790 of record JAFZRM010000192.1, read on the forward strand.
AACAGTTGAACATCGGGATCGGGACGAGAAGCAGCACTATAAAAGCAAGCGCCATAATCACGCCGATTATACCCGTCGCCATAATCCATTTATTGTTTTCTTTTCTTGCAAACCTCAGTGCCGCAAGAGAAGTATATCCGTAACCGATCGCGGCGCCGATCGAGGACATGTCAACGATCCAGCCGAGCGCGGTCCTGCCGAAAAACGGAGCGATGAGCGCGACGAGCAGTACGAACAGGATAGCGTTGGCGGGCGTCTTGTATTTTCCGTGCAGTTTGCCGAACCAGGCGGGCAGCACCTTTTCTTTCGCCATTGAATAAAGCAGACGGCTCGTCGCCATATAAAATCCGATGATGCCTGAAAGAATTGCGCCGAGAACGGCGATGCCGAGGAATACCACGCCGGCCGTGCCGAGCAGCTGGTATCCGGCGTGGAACGTCGGCAGAGACAGCAGTCCGCTCAGATTCGGTATGTCGTCGATGTAAGCGGCCCAGCTTTCATATCCTTCCGGGATGACGGCCGCCGTAACCGTGTTGAGCACGACGTAGACCGCCGCGCCGAAGAGTATCGACAGCACCATGATGATCTTCGTTTTTCTTGCAGAGAACCTGAACTCCTCCGCCGCCTGCGGTATCGTATCGAAGCCGACGAACGCCCACGGCGCGACGGCAACTACGGCAAGCACGCCCGCAAGGGATGAATTTCCCGGATAAAAACCGGGGGAAAGGTTGGAAAAACTGACGTCGGGATTTAAAATTGCCGCCGCCGTTATTATAAGCACGCCTCCGACCAGCGCAAATACGAGCACGGTCTGGAACACGCCGGTAAACTTTACTCCTCTGATGCTCAGGAAAGCGAACAGGACGAGCGCCGCGACGGCGAGCAATATCTCGCCGAGATATATATCATATCCGGCGACGTTATAGTGGAAACCGACCTGAAACACGTTGTTCAGCAGGTTCCTGCCGATCAGCGCCAGAGCCGTTCCGTTCAGCGGAACGATGGCGAGATACGACAGGCCGAGGAACCACGAGCAGACAAAAGCGTGCTTTTCGCCGAAAGCCTGCTGCGTATACGTGAATTCGCCGCCGGCGACGGGATACCTGTTGATCATGAAATTGTAATTGAACGCTATGATTATCATGATCAGCGCGGCGATGCCCATGGCGATAGCCGTGCCGAGAGGACCGGCTTTCCCGAGGAAAGTGTTCCCGGGCATCACGAACGCTCCCCAGCCGATGATGCAGCCCAGGGCCAGCGACCACACGTTCAGGGGCGACAGTTTCTTTTCGAGTTTGACTTCTTTATCCATAACGACCACCGATCTCCGGTTTTAAGTATACAAAAGCCGTACCGCGGGAAAAACGCGTATCCGCGGGGACCGGCCTGCCGTCTTAGGTTGGAAAGAGATCGCGATATAACGGACGGCGCCGGTCAGTCTGTGCTGATCTTATACCAAACTGCCCCTCGGGCTCCATACAGCTTCGGGATAGTACTCGTCGATCATGCGTTTCACGAGCACGCACTGTTTCGCGCGCTTGCGGGCGTCGTCTTCCGAGCTGTCCCAGCTGTGCGTCTGCGCCACAGAACCGCCTGTTTTCAGGTATATCGGCGCCGCGACGCGGATCATCTCGGGAACTTCGTAATGACGGATGAAGCCGCCCGTCGATTTCGGGTTTTCGGTATGCAGGTCGAGCGGTATATCGATCGCCTGGCGCATCGCCGCCATCATCTGCAGCTGAATGTCGCGCACGGGATTCAGGGAATCCGCGCCGATGCTCTCCATAAGCTTCGCCGAGCAGGGGTTGCCGTGTCCGGCGTGCGCGGAAAGCTTGAAATGGCAATCCGCGGAGATCTCCCCCGCCTTGCGCATCTCGTTGAGGATCCACAGACAGCCTTCGTCGTAGACCAGGAAGCCGCGGCAGCCGAGACGGTCGGCGCGCTTCACGTCCTCGATCGCGCGGACGATCTGTTCCTGACCGCGCAGACGGTATCCCATGCGTACGCCCTCCTCCGTGTTGACGGACGCGGACGTATCCGTTGTGGCGCGCGGCCCGATGGCGAGTATCATGTCTGTCTGATATTCGTGAGCCAGCCCGACCATTTTATCTATCTCGTCGTCTGTCAGACGCATGATGCCCTGCGTCTGCGTGACGCGGTGCAGATAAAGCCCGTATGAATCGATGGCTTCGAGAAGAGCCTTCATAACTTTCGGGCCCTGGATGCCGGGGACCTCGAACCTGTACTGACCGCCGTCGGCAAATCTCTTTTCCGACGTAGGCAGATCGTACGCGTCTCCGCCGGGGAGACCGACAGACTTTAAAAACTCTCTGGTTTTGTCCATGCTGTTCATTGTGATTCTCCTTTGATCTTATTCTGTATCACGATGCCCGGACGGCGTCTGTCCGCGGTCGGCCGCGTATGCCGTCAGCGAACGTTTCTTTTCCGCCAGCTCCGCCTCTGTCATCGGGTTTTCGGGATCGCCCTTCGCGTAGTCGACGCGGGCGCTGCGGACCTTTCCGTCCGCCGTCCGCACCGTCACTACCGCGACGCGCTTCTGCGGACTTTCGGCGGTCAGCGCCGGGTCCTCGACGACTTCGACCTTCTTTGCAAACTCCGTAAGCCGCCCGTCGACCGGCTCGA
>JAFZRM010000193.1 GCA_017619885.1 Clostridia bacterium
CAGACAGTTCCGCGCGGACGGCTGCACGCTGTTTTCCGCGGAGCCGAAGACGCGTTATCTCGGCGTCGACTACGGAGACGTGCGGACCGGGATAGCCGTATCCGACGAGACGAATATCCTCGCCGGCGGCGTCGGCGTGATCAAAGAGGAATGGGCGCCGAAGCTGGCGGAGCGGATAAAGGAATACGTCATCGAATACGGTATAACCGACATAGTGCTCGGGGATCCCGTCAACATGAACGGCAGCCGCGGTCCGCGCTCAGAAAAAGCGCACGCGCTCTGCGAGCTGCTTGCGGACGTGTGCGGCGTCAACGTCATTTTATACGACGAACGGTTAACGACGGTATCCGCGCATATGTACCTGTCCGAGAACAACGTCCGCGGAAAGAAGCGGAAGGAAAAGGTCGACAAGCTCGCCGCGGAGATAATCCTGCAGGCGTATCTCGATTCACTTCAACGCTGATCAAAACAAAACGGCCCTTCGCTTTCGGCGCGGTTTGATAAGGAAGAAATTTTGACTATGCTATACCGCGCCGAAGCTAAATTCGCCTGACGGCGAGCTAAATTATGCTTTGCATAGCTAAATTTGCTGACGCAAGCTAAATTCGGCTTTGCCGAGCTGAAAGAGGCGAATTTAATTTAGCTGAAAATCTTTGATTTTCAATTTAGCTGTTTTGCCGATAGGCAAACAATTTAGCTGACGCGCTTTGCGCGGCAATTCAGCGAAAAACAAACAACAAAGAACAGACTGAAGAATTTCCAGCCTGTTCTTTTCAATAATTGCGTACTTACTCACCACATTTACGCATAGTGAATAACTTCCTTATCGGGCTTGCTCATTGGCGAAGGACCGTTTTTCATCTTATATCATTTTTTGCGCTTTTTCTTTACGATGATGACGATCACCGCGGCGGCGATCAATACCGCGGCGGCGGCCGCGATATACGGGAGCGCGCCGTATTTTTTCTCAGCTGTGTATCCGTCTCCGTCCAGCATGTTCGTGACGCTTTCCGTCACCGTCGTCGTATCGGGCTCTGTCGTCGTTTCGGGGACAGACTCGGTCTGCCACGCGGACGCCGTTTTCTGCTTGCCGTCGGCTTTGAGCTTCAGATTCAGCTCCGACAGCACCGCAAGTTTCTCGCCGGCTACGCCCGCATCGGTATAGTCCTGGAACTGCCACAGCGCGGCTATCTGGATACCGGAACCCGAGATCGCGTCCGTCACCTCTCTGAATTTCTCGATGACGTCGGGCGCGGTCTCCATATCGAGCATATCGCCGAATTCACCGAAGAAACAGGCTTTGCCGAGCTTTTTCGCCGTTTCGTAATATGCGCGGAAATACTCCTCGTTGTCGATCGTCTTTCCGAACAGACTGAAGCTCATTACGTATTTATTGCTTCCGTCGTACGATCCGTTCTGCAGATGGAAGCAGAGCGTGTCGATCGGATCGGGAGTATAAAACTCGTTCATCTCCTCGAACTGTTTTCTCGTGTTTGCGTTCCACTGAACGGTCCAGACGTGATCCTTGTTTTTTCCGCGGCTCGCCCGGCGCATCGCGTAGGCGGACGGCCTCATCTCGCCGTTTCCGGTGGTTATCAGCCTGTACGTGTCGTATTCGCGGATCACCCCGGCGATCTCTTTATAAAACACGACGAGCTCGTCCGACGTTAAATAATCGTATCCGTTGACGCCGTCGAGCGGCATGCCGCTGATTCCGTCCGGCCACAAGAACATTTTGAGTTCCGGGTCGCACAGATCGGCGTCGAGGTTGTATTCGTTGCCTATCTCCCAGCCCCAGATCGCGGGATGATCGGCGAAGCGCGAAACCACGTCACGCGTGTATTTCTTCGCGTATTCGAGCACTTTACTGCCGATCACTCCCATATCGGAGCGCTTGGCGCCGAGGTGCGCGGCGATAACGGCGTCCCACCACATCAGCGATCCGATGACGCCGATATTGTTCTTCTCGCACTCGTCGAGCACGAGTTTAAGATACGAAAACACCTTTTCCGGATCGCTGTCGTAAAGCTCGTAATACGACGGATAATAGGAGCAGAGCGGGATGCGGATAAAAGGAATATTATATGAAGCGAGCCCGGCAAGCCCGTCCGTGAATTCTTTTGTCGACTGTCCGGGGCTTTCGACGTATCTCGCAAACGCTCCGAAATAGTTGACGCCGAAGCCGTAAAACGGCTCGCCTTCAAGCGTTACCGTTCCGTCTTCTTCAACGTGAAGGCCGTATTTACTCTCATTCATCGCGGTACTTTCTCCTTTTGCCGGAATAAAGATCGTTATCATTGCCGCTATCACGCAGACAATCGCAGTCAGTTTTTTCATAGTCCCTCCAAAATATAACAGATCAGGGTATCAAAAGGTCGAATCCGGGATTGACGATCTCGATACCGACATTTTTGTTCGCACCGGCGAATTCGCCGTCGAGCGTAAACGGAGTTTCCTCCGTAAATTCGATGTTCACGTTTTCAGACTGTGTGAGTATCACGTTGTCGTTGTCGTAATTCAGATCTATACAGGCGTGGATCGTATCCGGCAGATCCTCAGGATTATCCACGTTTTTTATGAGCAGCACTTCGAATCTGCCGTCGGACAGACCCACCATATCGCGCGGCAGGTTCATGACGCCGCCGACGCACAGGGCGTTCGTCACGGCGCCGAAAATGAAATCGTCCTCGTACACGGCGTCGTCAGTTGTTACGCGGGCATGATACGGGCGTATCTCGAACGCGCTCTGTATGCCGTCGAATATGTACGCGCCGCGTCCGAATACGTTCTTCGCATCCTGCGATGTGCCGTAAGACACCCGCGTGAACGCGCCGAACGACGCGACGTACACGAACGTTCTTCCGTTGAAGCGCCCGCAGTCGACGGTCTGTATCTTTCCCTTCGCCATCATTGCCACGGACTGTTCGATCATCTTCGGCAGTTTTACGGTCTTTGCGAAATCGTTAGTCGTTCCCGCGGGAAGATATCCGATCACAGGGCGGTTTTTCAGCTCCATGACGCCTGAAACGACCTCGTTCAGCGTCCCGTCTCCGCCGCTGCACACGATCATCTCGAAGCCCTCGCCGTACTGCCGCACGAGATCGGTCGAGTGGCCGGCGTATTCGGTAAGATGAAGCTGCGGCCGGAAGCCGTATCTTTCAAGCGTTTTGCGGAAATTGTCTATTTTCAGTTTTGAAGTGGTCCTGCCCGCTTTCGGGTTCATTATCAGAAGCACTCTTTTGCCGTCTGAAAACTCCGTGACGTATCCCATACGCCGTCCTCCTTTTTATCCGTTATATAAACCGAGCACGAGATCGAAAGTCGCTTTGTCGAATATCCCTTCGCTGTACGCCGTTGCCGAGCCGGCGCTGACCGCGCAGGCGAGCGGGTCGATTCCGTTCTGCTCGCCGTAGATATATCCGGCGATCATGCTGTCGCCGGCGCCCGTGGCGTTCACCGCGGCCATCCCGGCATCCTTTACCGGCAGATACCGGCACCCGTTTTTATCGCACAGATACGCGCCGCGCTCCCCGTCCGAGAGCAGCACCGCGCCGACTCCGCCGGAGACGATTTTCCTCAAAACAAGCGGTATTTCTTCGTCAGAAACGGCGCGCCCGGTAAGCGCACAAAGCTCCGCGCGGTTCGGCTTTATCAGATACGGATCCGCCTTTACGCAGGCGGATAACGCCTCGCCCGACGTGTCGGCGATGAGCCTCGCGCCGGACGCGCGGATCGCGGTAAGCACCGCAAAAACGTCCGTCCCCGGCGCCGCGGAGCCGGACAGGACGACGGTATCGTCCGGGCAGAGCCCGCCGAGCTTTTTTATAAGCCTGCCGTTTTCAGCCCGCGTGACCGGACCTCCCGGCGCGTTTATCTCGGTGATAACGCTGCCGTCGGCGATCTTCGTGTTTATGCGCGTTTCGGCTTTCGTTTTTATTATTTCGTATTTGACGCCTTCGCGGTCGAGCCCTCCGGTCAGCATCCTGCCGGCTCCTCCGCCGCAAAGCAGGACGGCCGTGGATCCGATCCCGAGCCGAATGAGCGCGACGCTCACGTTCACGCCCTTGCCGCCGGGTACCCAGAACGATCTTTCCGCTCTGTTCGTGGCGCCGCGAACGGGCGAGGGCACGAAAACGTAATGATCCACGCTCGGATTCAAAGTCAACGTATAAATCATAATACTTCTCCTCTTAATATAATAACACAAGGCGCCGCCCGTGTCAAGTACGGTTTTGTAAAGAGTTGAAATATTGCCGCCGCGCCGGTCGGCCGCTTTTTCCGGCGCGATTTTTTTATAAAAAGGTATTGACAAAACGGAAAAGTTGTGGTATACTCTGTAAAGCGATTTGCTTTACAGGTGTTATATGGCTGAAGATAAAACACGCGTCTGCGTTCTTTTCGATATATACGGGGAGCTTTTGTCCCCCTCCGTCGCCGAGTCGATAGATCTGTACTACAACGACGATCTGTCGCTGTCCGAGGTGGCGGAAAACACCGGCATATCGCGCCAGGGAGTCAGGGACAGTCTCAGGCGCGGGATCGAACTGCTCGAAAACTTCGAGCAGAAGCTCGGACTTTACGAAAAGTACCGTGAAAACGAGAGCACGGTCGGCCTCGTCAGGTCCGAGATAGAATCGTCGGCGCTATCCGACGAGGAAAAAGAGCGCATCTATTCCCTGCTCGGCAGACTCTCGTTTTGAACAAGGAGTAACAGATGCTCGAATCATTATCCGAAAAACTTTCACGCGCCTTCTCCGTTTTCCGCAACAAGGGCAAGCTGTCCGAGGCGGACATCAAGGAAGGCATGCGTCAGATAAAGCTCGCGCTGCTCGAAGCCGACGTCAACTTCAAGGTAGTCAAGGAGTTCGTAAAATCGGTATCGGAACGCGCCGTCGGCACCGAGGTCATGGAATCGCTCGTCCCCTCGCAGATGATCGTCAAGATCGTCAACGAAGAGCTGACGTCGATCATGGGCGGCCAGGCGGAAAAGGTGAAATTCTCATCGCGCCCGCCCACGGTCATAATGCTCGTCGGCCTTCAGGGCGCCGGTAAAACGACGCACTGCGCCAAGCTCGCAAAACTTTTCAAGGAAAAGAACGAGAAGCGCCCGCTCCTCGTCGCCTGCGACGTCTACAGACCCGCCGCGATCAAACAGCTGCAGGTCGTCGGCGAATCTGTCGGCGTGCCGGTGTTCACGATGGGCGACAAGCTCTCCCCCGTGGACATAGCGAAAGCCGGCATCAACCACGCGGTCAAATACGGCAACGACGTGGTGATCATAGACACCGCCGGACGTCTTCACATCGACGAAGAGCTCATGACGGAGCTGCAGAAGATCAAAGCCGCGGTCGATCCCGACGAGATACTTCTGACGATCGACGCGATGCTCGGTCAGGACGCGGTCAACGTCGCAAAGACCTTCAACGACATGCTCGACATAACGGGCGTGATCCTGACGAAGCTCGACGGAGACACGCGCGGCGGCGCGGCGCTCTCGGTTAAGTATATAACCGGAAAGCCGATAAAATTCTGCGGCGTAGGCGAGAAGATGGACGCGCTCGAGGTGTTCCACCCCGACAGGATGGCTCAGCGCATACTCGGCATGGGCGACGTGCTGACGCTGATAGAAAAAGCCGAGGCGGCGATAGACGAGAAGAAAGCCGCGGAGATGGAGCGCAAGCTCGCCGAAAACTCGTTCACTCTCGGCGATTACCTCGATCAGCTCGATCAGCTCAAGCGCATGGGACCGCTTGAAAACGTACTCAAGATGATACCCGGCGCGAACGCCGCGGCGCTCCGCGACGTTCAGATAGACGACAGACAGATTGACAGGACGAAGGCGATCATCCAGTCGATGACGCCGAAGGAGAGGGTCAAGCCCTCGATAATAAACTCCTCCAGAAAGAAACGCATCGCCGCCGGCTGCGGCATGAAGGTGGAGGACGTGAACAGGCTTCTGAAGCAGTACGAACAGACTCAGAAGCTGATGAAGCAGTTCAACCGCGACGGCGGCAAATCACTCAGCCGCCGCTTCGGATTCAGATAATGACCCATACGGGATCATATATAATTAAACGAAAGGAAATACCAAAAATGGCAGTCAAAATCAGACTCAAAAGAATAGGGGCCAAGAAGAACCCTTACTATCGCGTTGTCGTCGCGGATTCCCGCTCCCCCAGAGACGGTAAGTTCATAGAAGAGATCGGCACGTACGATCCGATGAAGGAACCGGCGGAAGTCAAGATCGACGCCGAAAAGGCCGGCACCTGGCTCAAGAACGGCGCTCAGCCCACCGAGACGGTCAGATCACTGTTCGTAAAGAGCGGCATCATCTCCAAATGAAGTTAAGCCGCGTCCGCTGCACCGACGGCACGGACGTGAGCTCTGTCAGCGTCGGAGAAACGGAAAAAACAATGGAAGCATACAAAAAAATGCTCGCTGACATGGCGCGCGCCATAGTCGACAAGCCTGAAAACGTGGCGGTCGACGTCAGCGAAAGCGAGGACGGGACCATCGTCCTCGTGCTTTCCGCAGATCCGGACGATATGGGAAAGGTGATAGGAAAGCACGGTAAGATCGCAAAGGCGATTCGCTCCGTCATGAGAGCCGCGGGAAACCGCAAGGGCGACAGAGTAGCCGTTGAGATCCAATAAAAAACTGCCTGCGAGGATCGCAGGCGTTTTTTTTGTTCTTACTGTTTGGGAAGCAGTTCGAGGAGCTTCTGCACGACGTCGTTGTCCTTGTTCTTTTCAAGGATCTTGACCGCTTTGGATCCCGCGGCGGTATCGCCGCCGGTGAATTTCTCTATCAGGGGAGCGACTTTCTTTTTAATCCCCTCGGGAAGCTGATCGACGAGCTGTTTGATTTTGTCAGCGCCGCTGACGAGATCTTTGACTTTGCCTAAAATATTGCCGAGTTCCATTTTCTGATCCTCCGTTTTTTCTTTCATTATACCATATCCGCGCGAAAAATCAAGTGGTTTGCGCTGATTTTCGCTAAAATTTCATCCCGCTTACACATACGGTATTAAGTTAAATTATTTGAAATAAATACGCAAAGGTATTGATTTAACGCGCGCGTTATGTTAAAATCATCGTAGGTATCAGAAAGGAAGTTTTCATAATGTTAAAGCGTATCGTTTCCGCCGCGCTTGTCGCGGTCATGCTTGTTTCATTTGCGGCGTGCAGCGGTGAGGACACAGTTACGAGCGAGGTGACGGCTGCCGAGCCCGACACGACGTCGCAGAAGCCCGAGGAGACGACCGTCGCCCCGGATACGGACACGGTCACCGACGAGGTGACGGAGCCTGTCACGGAGCCCGAGACGGAAGGGCCTATCATCGACGAGGATCCGGTGTTTTACGAGCGGCCGGCGAAAGAGCGCACGGACGTTGAGACAGCCGATTTCTCCGGCGCAGACTGGGACGGCACGATCGCCGCGGCGGGCAGCCTCAAAAACGGCGTTCAGGGCAAATACACCGACGGCGCGCGCTCCGCTTTCACGATATACAATCAGAAAATGTCGCTGACTTATCACGTTCTGCAGAACGACGTGATGCAGGTGACTTCGCTCACCAACTCTAAGGGCGTGCCGTATTTCAAAAATTCCATGGACGCGTACGTACGGCTCGAGAGCGGCGAATATTACCGCGCTTCCCTTTCGCTGTTCAGCGGCAGGATGAACAGCCAGAGGCTCGGATATTATTACTACGACTTTCACTTCCGCGATCAGGGTTTCACGTCAGAGGCGACGAAAGTCCCGTACGACGGCAGTGAAGCGACGGTCGACCTTATCGCGGATTACAGCGGCAAATTCATCGGATCAGATATAAAAGGTCTGAAGACCGCGGACGGCAAAACGACTTTCACGATCTCGTCGCCGTCGGATCCCATGATAAGACTTGAAGGGCTGCAGATCCCGTCCGGGGAATTCGACGCGGTGCAGATAAAGATAAAATCGAACATATGCGACATACTCGGCCTTTTCCTCTGCGTTGACGGCGAGAAGGTATACAGTCCCGACAGGCAGCTCGTCCACCGCTTCGACGCGGGCGAGGAGCGCACGATAGTGATCCCCTGCACTCTCATGAACGATCTGCACGGCACGATCACCGGGCTCAAGCTCTATTTCAGCGAGACAGAAAAGGGCGATGAGATCGAGATAACCGATTTCAGATTCATCAAGCGCGGCGGTCAGAAGATGCCGCTGCTGTTCGAGCGCTCGTACCACACTTATCCCGATAAAGTTCACGAGCAGGTCCGCGTCGTCGCCTCGTCAGCGTATACCGGCGGCGGCTGGCTCGGCTCGACGATAGAGATACCCGCGGACACGGTCCGCAAGTTCGTGATGAAGAACGCTGACGGCGAAGTATCAGAATTCGTTGAAGGCTTCGACTTTGAAACGCTCGAATACGTCGGCTTCGACGTCAAAGGCGCCGGAGTGTTCGGCCTTATCATGCCGAAAACTCCGAACGGCACCGTGAACGTCGAGCTGATCGACGGCAGCTACGTCATAACCCGCGAGATCAAACTCTCTGCGAGAATGACGGCGAACGCATCGAGTCAGTTCTATCACAGGATATACACCTCGGATTCCCACCAGTTCAACGATCTGAGAAAGGAAGCGTATATCGAGCGCAACCCGCTGAGCGACATCCAGGTGACATACAAAGACAACGGCGGCAGACTCAGCGCATACGATCAGGTGCGCGGCTGCTACCGGCTCTCTGTAAACGGCTCGGACTTTTCCGAATCGTACTATAAGACGCCCGACTATCAGCCGAAGGTCGAATTCGTCGTGACGGGCGACGGCGCAGTCGACAGAACGATCTATATAAACGTTTTCACCTCGTCCGGCGCGCTCGAATGCGCGGCTCTGCTCGATCAGAACAACGCCGTGCTGCCCGTGCCGATGCAGGTCAGCAAGAACTTCACCGGCGAGCGCGAGGAATCGCGCTACGACCCGAACGACAACCTGTTCGCCGGAGAATCGTATATGCCGGTCACAGTAAAAGCGGACGAATGCAAGAAGATGACTGTCGTTCACCTGTATCAGAACTGGGGCGATTACCCGCTGAAGCAGCTTTCGTCGGTCAGTTTCATACAGCCGTATTACCATCTTTCGATCGGCGTTTCGGAGACGAACTGCATAGCGCCGTACTTCGTGTTCGGCAAGGACGGCTGGACGCTGCCCGATTTCCGAGCGAATTCCGCGCCGCTCTGGACGAGTCAGCCACAGCACACCTCGATCGGCAGACTGCTGATATCGCAGTTCCAGACGGCCTCGAAGAGTCCGCTTTACATGTCGGAATCGCAGAGCGCGAAGATCGACTCGGCGGGGCCGGTATACGCCGACGTGACGATGGATTATCTGTCCGACGACGGCTCGATCTTAGCGACCTACAGGCACGTAGAGCTGCCGCAAACGGACGAGAACAGGACGTATTACGAGCTGCGGATCAAGGTCTTGAAGGATATAACGATCGAGGATTTCAAAAACAATTTCAGCATATTCAGATTCGACAGCAGATACGGCAACGCGATGTACGCAAAGATCAGCTACATCAATGAAAACAACGAGACAATCACCGAGGACGTCGACATGAAGCGCAGACGCGCGCGCGTCGTCGGTCTCGGCAGCGATTCGCCGTACGTCTCGGTTTACAAACCGAATTACACCGTGCCCGGCAGCGAGAACACGGGAGCGGTCAACTTCGCGTATATAATCAAAAATACCGATATAACGATCGCGGGTGAGAAATACGCGAAATGTCTCGCGTTCCGCGAAAGCTGCTACACCAACCAGACGCACCTCGATCTCACGCTTGATCTCGGCACCGTGACGCTGAAAGCCGGCGATCACATCTACGTCGATTTCATACTTTTGCCGTGGGGCGAGACGAAGAGCGCGGACGACAGTAACGTCAGAAACGTCCGCCAGGACAGCTGCATAAGCCCGTATAAGATAAACGCCTCCGTCGGCACAGTCATCGAGGACAACTACGTTCCGATGATACGCGCCGAGGGCGGCGTCGCGGAATTCACGTACTCCGGCGGCGCAAATCACGGCGTCGTCAGGGTGTACGGCTTCGAAAACTATACGAAACCGGATATTAAGGTGAAGATCGACGGCGAATGGACGGAATACGACGTAGCCGGACCCGCCGGTTACGACGGATACCAGGCTTATTACGACGAAGACGGCACTTATTCGTTCTCGTTCATCGTCGATATGGACAAAGCCGATTCATACGAATTCAGAGTTACCCAGTAACAGAGCAAGCCAAAAGGAGAAAAAGCCATGAAAAAAACGATCGCAGCAGTCGTCGCCGCGCTGCTGTTGCTGCCGGTATTATTCGGCGGATGCAAGCCGGGCGACGGTATCGACACCGGGACAGAACCGTCGAGCACGGCGGAGCCCGGCACCGTGACGGAAGGCACAGACACCGAGCCCGCCACGGACACGGAAACGGAGGAAATCATCGTGGACGAAGAACCCGTATTTTATGAAAAAACAGAGCGCGACCCGGTCGATCCCGACACGGTCACGGTCGAAAACACCGACTGGAGCGACACGATCGTCAACGCGAACGCCAAGGCGAACGGCGTCCAGGGCAAGTTCACCAACGCGAAAAGGACGGCGTTCCTGATCTCGAACAAAACTTCTTCTCTGCTCTACGATCTGTTCTCCGACGGCAGCAAGCAGGTCGCAGGCATATACAACGCCGACGGCAAACCGTATTTCACCGGCGGATCGGACGTCGTAGTTAAGGGCGCCGACGGCACCGTTTACAGCGCCGCGTATTCGATGAGCAACGGCCGCATGAACAGCCACAGGCTCGGCTATTACTACTACGATTTCCGCTTCTGCGATCAGCTGTTCGTCAATGCCGACGCATTGAAGCTCAGCGAGGAAAACGAGGATTATTACGATATAATCGCTCATTCCGGCAAATGGAACGGCAACGACGTAACCAAGCTTTCAAAGAAAGACGGCGTCGTGTCGTTCACGGTCAAAAACGCCAACGACCCGTACGTCCATTGCGAAACAAACTTTTCGACACAGGACTACGACTCGATCCAGATCACGATAAAGACAGAGTCGTCGACGTCCGGCGTGTTCTATATAGCCGCCGGCTCGTACGCCTGGTTCAACGGCGATCAGCACATCAGCTTCAAATTCAGCTCCGGCGACTGGAACACCGTCGTCGTGCCTATATCGTCGATCACGGATTACACCGGCACGGTCAAGGGCTTCAGGCTCGACTGCGGCGACACGGGCGAGACGATACAGATAAAGGACGTGCGCGCGATAAAGCGCGGCGACGCTTCGGTCCCGTTCGCGCTCGAGCGCATATTCCACACGTATTCCGATAAAATGCACGAAGCCGTGCGCGTCGTGCTGACCGACGACTACACCGCCGGCGGCAAGTTAGAGACGGTCACGAAGATACCCGTTGACACGGTGAGAAAGTTCGTGCTGAAAAACGCGGAAGGCGAGGTGTCCTCGCTTGACGGATTCGATTTCTCGACCGCCGAATACGTAGCTTTTGACATAAAAGGCGCCGGCATTTACGGAATTATTATGCCCGTGCGCGAAAACAACGGTTATATTTACGTTGAGGAAAAAGACGGCGATTACGTGATAGTCCGCGGCATCGATATGCGCGACAACCTGAAAAAGGGCGCGGACGTGCTCTTCGGTCACAGGATCTATACGACCTCGTCGCATCAGTTCAACGATTTAAGAAAAGAAGCTTATATAGAGCGAAACCCGCTGACGGACGTATACGTTGTCAAAAAGGTCGACAGCGCGAGATTCATCGGATACGATCCTCTCGTCGGCTGCTATAAATTCAGAGTCAATTCCTCAGATTTCAACAAAGCTTATTATAAAGAGCCGAATAAGCATTACACCGTGAACGCGCTCTTCTGCGGCGACGGCGTCGTCGACAGGACCGTATACGAGCAGACGGTCGAGAGCGGCGGTCAGCTCGAGTGCGCGGCGATGCTTGACGAGAACAACGCTCTGCTCCCGATACCGCTCGAGGTCGGCAAGAACTTCTGCGGCGAAAAAGAGGAACCGCTCTACGACCCGAAGGATCCCGCGTACGGCGAGGTCTACGTTCCGATAACTGTAAAGGCAAACGAAAACAAGCGCTTCACGGTCCTGAACCTTTATCAGAACTGGGGCAATTACCCGCTGAAGCAGCTTTCGTTCATAGCGTTCCATATCTGCTATTATCATCTGTCCGTAGGCGTCACGGAGACGAACTGCATCGCTCCGTATTTCGTATACGGCAAGGACGGCTGGACGCTGCCGGACTTCCGCGCCAATTCCGCGCCGCTCTGGTCGGGCCAGCCTCAGCACACGAGCGCCGGGCGCCTGTACTTCTTACAGTATAAGGACGCGGACGGAAACTCGTACAGATCCGAATCGCAGTCCGCGGACATAGTCTCCGCAGGTCCGGTTTACGCGGATATTACGATGGATTATCTGTCCGACGACGGAAAGATCAAAGCGACGTACAGACATACCGAGACGGCGCAGACGGACGAGAACAGGACGTATTACAACATCACGCTCGAAGTGCTCGACGATATAGCGATCGCGGATTTCAAAAACGATTTCTCGTTCTTCACCTTCGACGGGCGCGGCATAAAATACTCAAAGGTCGGTTATCTTGACGAGAACGGCAGCAACGTGACCGAAAAGGTGACAAACGGCACGAGGATAATCAAGCTCGGAAAAGATTATCCTTACTACGATTATTTCGGCGGCAACCAGACGGATTCCGTCAACTTCGCGCTGATAGTCATGAAGAGCGATATAACGATAAACGGCGAGAAATACAACGGCGGCTTCATATTCAAAGACACGTACAACGGCTCGCTAAATATCGGTTCCCTGTCGCTCGATCTCGACGACGTGACGCTGAGAAAAGGCGACCGGTTCGAGCTTGAAATAATCCTGTTGCCGTGGGGCTACGGGACGAGCAAGGACGACCACAACGTGACCGACGTGAGAAACGACAGCTGCTATGATCCTTACAAGCTGACCGTGATCGAGGGCGAGGCCGTCGCCGACGACTTCATCCCGTCGGTGAAAGCGGTCAACAATACAGCGACGTTTAAGATCTCCGGCGGAAAGAACACGGCGGCGGTAAGGGTCTACGGATTCACGAGCTACGCAAAACCCGAGGTCTCGTTCAAGGCCGACGGCAAGGAGGCCGACATAGTGCTTGAGGGCAAGAACGGATACGACGGATATCAGGTATATCTCGACGGCGACGGAACGTACTCGTTCTCGTTCAACGTCGACATGGACAAAGCCGAGGAATACGAAATAACGGTAAAACAGTGAGGTAACAACTATGAAACTGCCCGGATACTACCAGGATCTTCACACGCTCCACGTCGGCTGCGAGGAGCCGCGCGCGTATTATATCCCCGCGCACAGCTATGAAGCGGCAAGAGACGAAAACAGAGCGAAAAGCGTATATTTCAAGTCTTTATGCGGCGTATGGGATTTCAGATTCTATCCGTCCGTGACGGAGCTGCCCGAGATAACGGAGTTTGACGGCGTATCTTTCGACAGCATCGAGGTGCCGCGCAGCTGGCAGACGAAGCTCGGCGCCGGATACGACGTACCGCAGTATTCAAACTGCGCGTATCCGTTCCCGTTCGATCCGCCGTACGTGCCGGCGCAAAACCCGTGCGGTCTGTACGTTAAGACATTCACGCTGCCGGAAAACGTGCTTGACAACAAGCGCGTATACGTCAACTTCGAGGGCGTCGACAGCGGATTCTTCCTATACTGCAACGACGGGTTCGTCGGTTACAGCCAGGTCGCCCACATGACGAGCGAATTCGAGCTGACGAAGCACCTTCACGAAGGAAAGAACGAGCTGAAGGTAATCGTGTTGAAATGGACGGACGGCTCGTATCTTGAGGATCAGGACAAATACAGATTTTCCGGTATCTTCCGCGAAGTCTATCTGCTGTTCCGCGACAAAGCGCATATCAAGGATATAAAAGTCGTCACTTCCCTTACCCGCGGATACGGCAAAGGCAAGGTGAAGGCTGAATTCAGCACGGACGGAGAGGTCGATATAAAAACGTCGCTTCTGTATAACGGTAAGGCCGCGGCGGAGCCGGACGGCGACGGAGTGATGACCGTGAACGGCCCGAAGCTCTGGTCGGACGAGACGCCGGAGTTATACGAGCTTTACGTGCGGTCAGGAGACGAGCATATCGTCATACCCGTCGGCTTTACGGATATCAAGGTCAAAGACAGGGTCGCGTATCTGAACGGCAAGCCGATAAAATTCAAGGGCGTCAACCGCCACGACAGTCATCCGCAGCTCGGCTCGGCGACGCCGTACGACCACATGAAAGAAGATATAATGATTTTCAAGCGCCACAATATAAACGCGGTCAGGACGTCGCACTATCCGAACGATCCGAGGTTCGCGCTGCTCTGCGACAAGTACGGCATCATGATGATCGACGAGACGGACCTCGAGGCGCACGGCGTGGCGCTGTTCGGACCGTGGACGCTTCTGTCCGACGATCCCGAATGGCAGGACGAATACGTCGACCGCGTCAGGCTGATGTACGAGCGGGACAAGAACCACCCGTCCGTCATCATGTGGTCGCTCGGCAACGAAGCGGGCTACGGCAGAAACCAGAAGGCGATGTCGAAGTATATCAAGGCGCGCGACAAAAAACGCCTCGTTCACTACGAGGGCGGCAATGAAGGTTATACGAAAGGCGTATCGCAGGCGGGCACGCTCGACGTCGAAAGCTATATGTATCCGCACGTCGGCTTTATCGAAAAGTACGCGAAAGACGATAACAAAAAGCTTCCGCTGTTTCTGTGCGAATACTGCCACGCGATGGGCAACGGCCCCGGCGATCTGTCCGCGTACTGGTCACTGTTCGACAAATACGACTGTCTGCTCGGCGGCTGCGTATGGGAATTCACCGATCACAGCGTGAAGACGGACAAAGGCTTCACCTACGGCGGCGATTTCGGCGAGATACCGCACGACGGCAATTTCTGCGTCGACGGACTTGTCTATCCTGACAGACGGCCGCACACCGGTCTGCTCGAGCTCAAACAGGCGATCATGCCGGTCGGCATAACTGACAAAGGCGAGATACCCCGCACCGGCGGCGGCAGAGAGTACGAAATAAAAAACAAATACCGCTTCAAAAATCTGACAGACGATTTCAAACTGAAAGCGGTCCAGGAGCATAACGGCAAGGCCGTAAAGGTCGAGATATACGACGAGCTCGATATCGGTCCGCTGTCGACGAACACGGTATTGTTCATGCCGGAGAAATTCAAAGACGGCATAGATACCGTAACGTTCAGCCTCGTGTCAAAGACCGCGTCCGAGTGGGCGCCGGCGGGATACGAATACGGTCACAAGCAGTTCGTATACGGTCAGATTGAAAAGAACGTTGAGCCGGAGAAACCGTACAAGGTACACTGCCTGCAGACGGAATCGAACGTTATAGTCGAGGCCGGCGACGTGATGTATATCTTCAACAACGCCGACGGAGCGCTTTCACAGATAATTTGCGGCGGCAAGGCGGAGCTTGAAAAGCCCGTGAAAGTCGGCGTCTGGCGCGCCCCGACGGACAACGACAGAAATATCCGCAACGACTGGCAGAGATACGGCTACGATATCGCGGGATCCGACTGCCATATGGAGCCGGATATATTCGAGGACGACGGAAAAGTCGTGATAGGCTACAGCGTGTCGTTCGGCAGGTTCAACGATCCGCCGATACTGCGATACCTCGTGACGTACACGGTTTACGCCGACGGCGCCCTTAAAGTCGAATATGACGCCTCCGTAAGGGAAGGCCTGCCGTTTCTGCCGAGGTTCGGTTGCGAATTCGCGCTGCCGGCGGAAACGGAGAACGTGCGTTATTTCGGTTACGGCCCGGTCGAATCGTACGCCGACAAGCGCCTTTACGCGATGCTCGGAGTATACGGATCAAAGGTCAAAGATCAGCACGAGCCGTACGTGAGGCCGCAGGAAAACGGCAGCCATTACGGCACGAAATGGGCTCAGGTGTTCTCCGTCGCGGGCGACGGGCTGACGTTTGCGGGTGATATGCACTTCTCCGCATCGCCTTACAGCGTAAAACAGCTGACGGCAACGAGGCACGAATACGAGCTTGAGCCGGACGGGCTGACTTACGTAAAAGTCGACTTCAAACAAAGCGGCATAGGCTCCAACTCCTGCGGGCCTGCGCTGGCAGATGAATTCAGGTTCAAAGAGACCGAATTCAGCTTCGCCTTCACGCTCAAGCCCGGCGTCGCCGCGGATATCGACCCGATAGAATTGTATAAAACGAAATACGAATAAAAAACGGGCCGCCGAGGGCGCCATCCCATACAGATCAAAAAAAAAGCGAGGAAAACTCGCTTTTTTTATACTATCTGGAAAATGTAGAATTTAAGATAATCCGTTTCCGGCACGTTCCAGAGGATCGGGTGGTCGGGAGACTGCTGACGCGCCTCGATCTGGCGCAGCGATACGCCGGCGTCCTCCGCCGCGGAATGGAGCATCTGACAGAAGATCGAGTCGCGCATGAAGTGCGAGCAGGAGCAGGTCGCCAGATATCCGCCGCGCGGCAGAAGCCGCATCGCCTTGAGGTTTATCTCCTTATACCCTCTCATCGCGTCTTTTATAGTCGTCCTCGATTTCGTGAACGCCGGCGGGTCGAGGATGATGAAGTCGAAATCGCGTCTGTTCTCGTTATAAGCCTGCGTCAGATAATCGAAAACGTCTGCGCAGACAAAATCCACTTTGTCCTGAAGACAATTCAGCTCCGCGTTTTTCCTCGCGTCCGCGATCGCTTTCTCGGATATATCGAGCGCTGTCACGTGCGCGGCGCCGCCCTTTGCGGCGTTTAACGCGAAGGCTCCGGTGTGGGTGAAGCAGTCGAGCACTTTTTTGCTCTGCGCGATCCTGCCGACCGCCGCGCGGTTGTACTTCTGATCGAGAAAAAATCCGGTCTTCTGGCCGTTTTCGTAGTCCACTTCGTACTTTATCCCGTTTTCGGTTATGACGACGGTTCCGTCGCCGCCTCCGTAACAGTACCCGACGTGTTTGTCCATGCCTTCGAGCGCTCTGATCTCCGAATCGCTGCGCTCGTATATCGCCGTGATATCCTCGCCCGACCCGCGCAGATACGAGAGAAGACTTTCGTATATCACGTCTTTTCTTTTCTCCGCGCCAAGCGACAGCACTTCCGTGACGAGAACGTTATCGAACCTGTCGACCGTAAGCCCCGGGAACGAATCAGCCTCGCCGAATATCAGCCGGCAGCATCTGAAATCTGAGCCCGGCATGACGGTCTTTCTGTAATCCACCGCGTATTTTACGCGACGCGCCCAGAAATCTTCGTCGAATTTATCGTTTGCGTTGCGCGATATGAGCCTGATCCTGATCTTTGACGCGTCGTTTATAAAGCCCGAACCGATGAATCTGCCCTTTGCCGTCCTCACGTCGACGATATCGCCGTTTTCATAGCCGCCGTCGAGCGAGACGACCTCGTCCGCAAAGATCCAGGGATGGCCGGCGCGCGCCGTTTTTTCCGCTTTTTCCGTTATGGTTGCCGTCGGATACGATCTCATTTTATCTTTATGTCTATACCGTTGCATTCAACGCCGTCCTCGACTTTGATGACGATATATTTCACTCCGTCTATTTTTTTGACTTCCACGAGATCCGGGCGGTCCGGATCTATCTTTATGACCACGCTGCCGTTTTTGAATTCGAGCTTTTTCAGCTCCATGAGATTGCCCGGCGTCAGCTCGGCGCCCTTGCCGAAATTCTCCTCAAAATCACCTGAGAACGCTTCGATATGATCCTCCGACACGCTGCATCCGCGGAGCAGATCGCACAGCTCGCTCTTCGTGATGACGGGCGGGTCGGACGTGAATTTATCGTTTTCGTACGACTCTATCACGTCGCTTATGTGATCGCGCACCGCGCAGACGAGATCATAGCTGCATTCGTCGCAGACCGCGCCGCGCAGGATCTGCGAAAACGCCGTTCTCTGCTCCTTCGCCGCCATGGGCAGCTCGGTTTTGAACAGAGCGTCGGTCAGAGCGTTGCCGCCGGATGCGTCCTTTGAGTAATACAATGCGCCGTATATGTTGCTGCATCTGTCGTCGAACCGCGGGAACATGAAGCCGTATTCAGCCGGGCAGATCATCATCTCAGCCGCCTTTGAGCGGAAACGCCCGGCGTCGGATTCGTAGCAGAGCCCGCTGTCCTTTTCTTTTACCGGGCACACGGCGCACAGCACGTAGCGGAACTGCTCGGACGAATCCTCGTCCTTCGACTTCGCGCGCACGTCGTAGCTGTCGTGCATCACGAGCACAACGCATTTTTCATTGCCGGGGATGCACGGTATCATCTTCTCGCAGAAGGCGCGGAACGGCCCGTCTTTGCCCGATATGCCGTCGCGCATGGCGATTAGCAGCTTCTGCTCCTCGCCCTCTGCGACCTGCTTCGTACTGAATTCGACGTTTATGAGGTTCTTCCCTATCGCGCCGGTCAGCACTTTTTTGAACAGGCGCAGATATCTTTCGAGCTCGTCCTGCGGCATAGTGGCGACCGGAAGCTCGAATTCCGATATTATCTGCCGACCTTCGCTTACGTATACGCCTTTGATGCAGTCGACGCCGCATCTTTCAGCCGTCAGTCTTCTTCTTATCTCCGCCGCTTCTCTTTTGTTCATTTGTTTTCCTTCTCAAACAGCCACTTTGCTATGTTTTCCATGATGTGTCCGATCGCGCCGTCGTCCGTCGGCGAGTAAAGCCCGCTGTCGTGCGCGAGCTCGATGAACGTCTTCGTTCCGCCCTGCATCACGAACGACAGATACTTTTCCCACGCCTCTTTTTTGTCGCTCAGCCACAGGCTGAAGAACTGCAGCGCGAGCGTGCCCGCCATGCAGTATTCGATGTAGTAGAACGGCATCTCGTATATGTGATGCTGTCTCTGCCAGCGCGCGCCTCTGCCGTACATGGGCAAACCGTCGTTGTCGACGTAAGGGAGGTAGCGTTTTTCAAGCTCCGCCCATACCTCGTTTCTCTGTTCGGGAGTGTACTCCGGATGAGTGTAGACGATCTGCTGGAAATGGTCAACCATACAGCCGTACGGGATGAACGTTATCGCGTCCTCGGCGTGAGACAGCTCGTATTTGTCGGTATCCTCGCCGAAGAACAGTCTGTGATAGTCGCTCGTCAGAAATTCCATCGACATCGAATGCGTTTCGCACGCGTCAAGCGAGGGATCGCGCATCATGCCGAACGGTATGTGACGCGCCGCGACGTAGAACGCGAACGCGTGACCGGCTTCGTGCGTCAGAACGTCGACGTCCGCCGCCGTGCCGTTGAAATTCGAGAAAATGAACGGCATTTTATATCCGTCGATCGACGTGCAGTAGCCGCCGGGCGCCTTGCCCTCTTTCGCGAGCAGATCGAACATATCCATATCGAACATGGCGTCTATGAACTCGCCTGTCTCTGCCGACATGGCGTTGTACATCTTCTTCGCCGCCGCCAGCAGCTCGTCAGGCGTGCCGTGCGGCTTCGGGTTTCCGTCCGGGAACAGATACGGGTCGTCGTAGATCTTGAAATCGGATACGCCTATGCGCTTTTTCTGCGCTTCCTTGATCTTGTCGCAGATCGGGACGATTACGTCGACGACCTGATCCCTGAAATTGCCGACGGCATCCCAGTCGTAGCAGTTGCGCATCTGTCTTATATACCCGAGCGGGACGAAGTTTTCAAAGCCGAGCTGTCTCGCCTGCTCGTCGCGAACTTTGACGAGCTCGTCGTAGAGCCTGTCGTATTCCTCTCTGTGGGCGTCAAAGAATTCGCCCTCCTTCTGGTACGCGAGGCGCCTCGTCTCTCTGTCGTCGGACTGCTTGTACGGGCCGAGCTTCGTCAGAGGAAGCGTCTTGCCGTCCATCTCCACGGTCGCCGTGGCGTTGAGCTTGACGTATTCGCTTGTGAGCTTGTTTTCCTTCTGCATGAGCGGGATTATCTTCGGGTCAAAGCCCTTCAGCTGCAGCTCAATATTTTTAAAAACTACCGGGCTGATCGTCTTTTCAAGCTCTTCGCGGTAAGGGCAGTCGTACAGCGCTTTCATGAAGAGCTGTTCTTTTTCCTGGTATTCCGGCAGAAACTCGTCGAAATACGTTTTTTCGGCGTCGTAGAACTCGTCGCGCGTGTCAATCGTGTTCCTTATGTACGCGATATTCAGCTGAGTAGAAAACTCGCCGCTTATCTTATCGTATTCCTTGATTATTTCGATGACCTCGTCAGAGTTTTTCGCCTGCGCGATCTTATCCGCAAGCTCTGCAGTCTTTTCCATGAGCTTCGCGCCGTCCGGGCGTTTATAAGGCATCTCACTGAATTTCATATCATTCCTCCGTATCAGAAGTTTAGTTGTGATCTCATATATTCTTCGTACGATGCGGCGAGCCGCTCCATACTTACCACGTCGCAGCGGCAGAACACGTCGACGAGCATGCCGACCGTGGCGCTCTTTTTGTCGAGCTCCGCGACGACCGCGATACACTCGCAGCCGCTGTCCATATAGAACGCGATCTCGTCGTTGCTTTTCGCTTCGATGAAGCCGACGTCGCCGCCGTACCGGTCGCGGACTCTGACGGCGCGCTCGTCGAATTTGTTCCCGTAATCACGGATCAGCGTCAGCTCGTCTCCCGGCTCGGTGTTATTCCGTATCGCGAGCCGCCTGCCGGTCTGGAATATCCCCGTCACTCTTTTCCGGCCGATGAAAAAGCCTTTGTCGGTCGGGAAAAGGTCGTATGCGCTGTTCATCTTTTCAGCACCTTCTTCAGATACTGACCGGTGTAGGAGTTTTCATCCTGCGCGATCTGCTCCGGCGTGCCGGTCGCTATGACGTATCCGCCGGCGTCTCCGCCCTCGGGTCCGAGGTCGATTATATAGTCCGCCGTTTTTATCAGATCGAGATTGTGCTCTATCACGATAACGGTATTTCCCGCGTCGGTCAGGCGCTGAAGGATCGTGATGAGCTTGTTGACGTCGTCCGCGTGGAGTCCCGTCGTCGGCTCGTCGAGGATATATACGGTCCTGCCGGTCGCGCGGCGCGAAAGCTCGGTCGCGAGCTTGACTCTCTGCGCCTCGCCGCCCGAAAGCGTCGTCGACGACTGGCCGATCTTGATATAACCGAGACCGACCTCGTACAGCGTTTGGAGCCTTGATGCGATCTTCGGGACCGCCGAGAAGAATTCGACCCCCTCCTCGACCGTCATCTCGAGAACGTCGTATATGTTCTTGTCCTTGTATCTGACCTCGAGCGTATCGGCGTTGTACCGTCTGCCGCGGCAGACGTCGCATTTGACGTAGACGTCCGGCAGAAAGTGCATCTCTATCTTCTTCACGCCGTCGCCCTCGCACGCCTCGCACCGTCCGCCTTTCGTATTGAACGAAAACCTGCCGGGTCCGTATCCGCGGATCTTCGCCTCGCGCGTCTGCGCGAAAAGCGTTCTTATATCGGTGAATAGCCCTGTGTACGTCGCGGGGTTGGAGCGCGGCGTCCTGCCGATCGGGCTCTGGTCGATGACGATTACCTTATCAAGGTTTTCGGTACCCGTTATCTCGTCGTGAGCGCCGGGCAGCGAGTACGCGCCGTTCAGCTCGCGCAGCAAAGCGTTCGCGAGTATGCTGTTGACGAGCGACGATTTGCCGGAGCCGGAGACACCGGTGACGCAGATGAAGCAGCCGAGCGGGAAATCGACGTCGATGTTTTTGAGGTTGTGTTCCCTCGCGCCTCTGACGCCGAGCACGGCGCCGCTGCCGCTCCTGCGGGTCTTCGGAGTTTCGATGAACTTCTTGTGCGACAGATAAAGCCCGGTAAGCGACTTTTCGTTTTTCATTATCTCCTCAGGCGTGCCCGTCGCGACTATTTCACCGCCGTGAACGCCCGCGCCGGGGCCGACGTCGATTATATAATCGGATTCGAGCATCGTCTCCTCGTCATGCTCGACGACGATCAGGCTGTTGCCGAGGTCGCGGAGCTTTTTCAGTGTCGCGATCAGTTTTCCGTTGTCGCGGCTGTGAAGCCCTATGCTCGGCTCGTCGAGTATATACATGACGCCGACGAGCGACGAGCCGATCTGCGTGGCGAGCCTTATCCTCTGCGCCTCGCCGCCGGACAGAGTGCCCGCTTTGCGCGACAGCGTGAGATATTCGAGCCCCACGGACCGCAGAAAGCCGAGGCGCGCGCGGATCTCCTTGACTATTTCCCTCGAGATCTGGCGTTCCGTCTCGTCAAGGCTTATGTTCTCGAAGAATTCAAGACAGTCCGAAACGGACATCGAGCAGATCTCGTGTATGTTTTTGCCGCCGACGGTGACGCTCAGTATCTCGGGTCTGAGTCTCATACCGTGGCATTCGTCGCACGGGATCTCCTCGGTGAACTGCTCGTAGTAATCGGGATAAGCGTTCCTGCGGCTCTCGATCATCGGGATGACGCCGCGGAACGGCACCGTCTGTCTGTGCACGAGCTTGTCGAAGTATCTGTCTATCGTATAAAGCCTGTCGCCCGTACCGTACATCAGCGCGTGATACGCCTCGGTCGGATAATCCTTAACCGGCGTGTCGAGATCGACGCCGTATTCCTTCATCGCCGCCTCGAAAAGCGGGCCGGACCACGTCTCGTCGTCAAGCGATTTGAATCCGTTCACGGCTACCGCGCCGTCGCGCAGCGAAAGCTTTCTGTTCGGTATTATCCTGTCAGGCGAGAGCGTCAGGCTCATGCCGAGACCGCTGCACTTCGGGCAGGCGCCGTACGGCGCGTTGAACGAGAACATCCTCGGCTGAAGCTCTCCGAAGCTGATGCCGTGCTCCTCGCAGGCGTAATTCTGCGAAAAGCTCATAGTGCCCTGCTCCTCTCCCACGGTGCGTATGAGCAGGTTGCCGTCGGCGAGCTTGAGGGCGCTTTCGACGGAATCGGAAAGTCTCGCCCTTATGCCGTCTTTCATTATAAGGCGGTCGACGACGACTTCTATATCGTGTTTGAGGTTTTTATCGAGTTCTATTTCCTCCGACAGATCGTACATCGCGCCGTCGACGCGCACGCGCGTGTAGCCGGCTTTGATGCCGTCCTCGAACACCTTTTTGTGCATTCCTTTTTTGCCGCGGACGACGGGGGCGCACACCTCGAAGCGGGTGCCTTCGGGCAGCGCAAGGATCTTTTCGATTATCGTATCCGTCGTCTGCATGCGGATCTCTTTGCCGCATACCGGGCAGTGCGGGATGCCGATGCGCGCGAAAATAAGACGAAGATAATCGTATATCTCCGTCACGGTGCCGACGGTCGAGCGCGGGTTCTTCGACGTCGTCTTTTGGTCGATCGAGATCGCCGGCGAAAGGCCTTCGATAAAGTCTATATCCGGCTTGTCCATCTGGCCGAGGAACATTCTCGCGTACGCAGAGAGCGATTCAACGAAGCGCCGGTGACCTTCGGCGTAAAGCGTGTCGAAGGCGAGCGACGATTTCCCAGACCCGGATACTCCGGTAAAGACGACGAGCTTGTCGCGCGGGATCACGACCTCTATGTTTTTCAGATTGTTTACTCTTACGCCTTTGGCGTGGATGAATTTTTCACTCATATAAAAACCGTTTTCGTGTTTTTTCGTATTATTCGGGTCGCTTTTCCCCGATGATGAGCGGGCGCGTCACGGTCATGCCTGGCGCCGCGTTCTTTTTAGCGGATAACAGTACGAGGCACGCCTCGTGATCTTTTGAGGGATGTACGTTCGTCAGCGTTTTCGGCTCGAGTCTGTTCTCCGCGCAGGCGCGGATCAGCTCCGCCAGTCTTTGCGGCGTGAAGCAGAAATACGCGATTCCGCCGTCACGCAGCACACGTGAGGCGCAGGCGGCGAAATCGAAGACCGTCGCCGTGCTTTCGTGGCGCGACAGAGCGTCTTTTTCTTTTTCCGATCTTTTGCCGCCGGATTTGAAATAAGGCGGGTTGCAGACGACCGCGTCGAATACCGTGTCGGGCCTGTAATCGAGCACGTCCGAGCATACGACGCTCATCCTGCCTTGAAACGGCTCCGCGTTTTTCCGCGCGAGCTCGCACAGATCTTTCTGAAAATCGACGCAAACGCAGCAGGCGGCTTTGCCTGACGACAGAATCATCGCGGAGACGACGCCGCTTCCGGCGCCGAGCTCGCAGACGCGCTGTTTTCCGTTCTTGCGGACGGATCCGGCGAGCAGGCAGGCGTCGGTCGTTATAAGAAGACCGTCTTTGTCCTGCACCGCGGGATTACCGCCGATATCCTCGTAGACTATCCCGCTCATTTTACGGTGTTGACAGGCAGACCGTTCTGATAAGCGCGAAGATTCGACGCGACGAGCGATATCAGTCTGACTCTCGCCTCGTACGACGCCCACGCCACGTGCGGCGTCAGCGTAAGGTTTTTCGCGCCGCGGAGCGGATCGTCCTCGCGCATCGGCTCGACGGTGAGCACGTCGCACGCCGCGCCGGATATGACGCCGCGGTCGAGCGCGTCGCGCAGCGCGTTTTCATCGGCGACGGCGCCGCGTGCGGTGTTTATGACGAATGCCGTCGGCTTCATCGCCGCAAGGCGCTCAGCGTTTATCAGCCCTCTCGTGCCGTCGTTCAGCGGACAGTGCACCGTCAGATAATCGGCCTCGGCAAACGCACGGTCTACCGACACGAGCGTATACGGGCATCCCGCGGGTTTCGTGCGCGTCGCGATTATCACGTTCATGCCGAACGCCGCGCCGATCGAGGCGACCTTCTTTCCTATCGCGCCGTAGCCGACTACGGCGAGCGTCTTGCCCTTAAGTTCGGATATAGGATAGGGGAAATACGAGAACGTATGGG
>JAFZRM010000194.1 GCA_017619885.1 Clostridia bacterium
CCTACCGCCCCCAAACCCCCGCCTCCCCCCAAATGTCATTTGGGGCTTTTGGAAGCGGGGCGTCGAGGACGCCGCCCCCCCTGCAGATCAGCCGCGCTGCCCCTCAGATCTTTGATCTGCGGGAGGGGAACAGGGGGTTTGGGGGTGGCGAGGCGTCAGCCGAGCCAAAGGGGTTCCCCGTTGCGAACTCGAGAGCAACGGGGGTTTCCGTGAGGGGTGGGCGACCCCCAAAGAACGTCGCGAAGCGACTCCTTATTCCCTGCGGGGCGATGCCGGGGCGTTTTCTCTATTTCCTCAAAATTCAACAAAACATCTTGACTTTTGCCTGCCGATGTGTTATCATTGATTATATATAAAATATTTGTATATTCTTTTGGTGCACGATGAGCTTAAAAAATCTCGGCGGATACAGGACCATAAACGGATTCGTCCGCAGCAAGCTTAAAAAACTCGACGCTTCGGACGGCACGATGGGTTCGCTTTTCGAGCTGATGTTCTCCGAGCGGGAAAACGTCATGTACGAGCAGAGCCGCGGCTACCGTCTGGAAAAGACGACGTACGGTCAGGCGTACGATTCGATCCTGCGTCTGTGTCCGTCCCTCTCCTCCGCGCTCGACGGCTGTACGCGCGGGGCGGCGGTGGGGCTTTATATGCAGAACAGCCTTTTGTGGATCGAGCTCTTCTGGGCGATACTCCGCTGCGGTTACAGGCCGCTTCTGATGAACAGCCGCCTCGACGACGATACGCTCGAATACGCGCTGTCCTCCTGTGGCGCCGCCGCCGTGATCTCCGACGGAAAGGTCTTTTCCGTCCGCACGGTCAACTGCGCCGACCTTCAAGAGTCGGACGAAGATTTTACTCCGTCGTTTGCCGACGAGCTGTTCGTCATGTCGTCCGGCACCTCCGCGCACGTCAAGCTCTGCGCCTATTCCGGACAGCAGTTCCGTTCGATGGTCCGCGGCAGCGCCGACATCATTAAAAAATGCCGTCAGGTCAAAAAGCACTACGACGGCTCGCTCAAGCTGCTCACGTTCCTCCCCTTCTGCCACATCTTCGGCCTCGTCGCCGTTTACGTCTGGTTCGCTTTCTTCTCGCGCACGTTCGTCCATCTGTCAGACCTTGCGCCCGACACGATAGTGAACACCGTGAAGCGCCACGGCGTGACGCACATCTTCGCCGTCCCCCTGTTCTGGGAGACCGTTTACAAGACCGCGATGAAAACGGTCCGCGCCCGCGGCGAGGACATCGTGAAGAGGCTCGAAAAAGGTCTGCGGATCGCCGATTCTCTCGCCTTCTGCCCGCCGCTCCGCCGGCTGTTCAGCCGTATCGCTTTCAAAGAGGTGCGCGAGCGGATCTTCGGCGACAGCGTGATGTTCATGATCACCGGTGGCAGCCGCATAAGCGGCGAGGTGATGCGGTTCTTCAACAACACAGGTTACCGTCTCGCCGACGGCTACGGGATGTCCGAGATCGGCATAACGTCGGTGGAGCTTTCCTCCGACGTCCGCGTGCTCAACTCCTGCTCCGTGGGCAAGCCGCTTTCCGGCGTGACGTACTCGGTATCCGACCGCGGCACGCTGCTCGTCAGCGGCGGCTGCACCGCTGAATACCTGATCGTCGACGGCAAAAAAACGCCGATGCCGGACGTCTTCGACACGCTCGACCTCTGCGAATGCGTCCGCGGCAGATATAAGATCACCGGCAGAAACGACGATCTGATAATCTCGCCGACGGGCGAGAACATAAATCCCGGCCCTCTCGAGGAAGCGCTCTCGGTCCGCGGCGCGCGCGGCGTGTGTCTGTCCTCGATCGCCTCGGAAAACGGCGACGTGCCCGTGCTCGTCGTATCAGCCGAGCCGTATCTTTCCGGCGCCGCGCTCGACGCGCTGCGCGCACGGATAAAAGAAAAGATCGGCTCGCTCGGTATCTCGACCGAGATAAAAAAGATAATCGTAACGAAGGCGCCGCTGCTTGAAGGCGATGAATTCAAGCTCAACCGCAGGCGCATCCGCGCCGCGGTCGCCGACGGCTCGATCAAAGACGCACAGACCTCCGCCGACGGGGCGGGCAAGCTCGACGCCGCCGCGCTGTTCGTGCGCGACTGTTTCGCCGCGGCGTGCGGCAAGGACGCGGACGACATATCGCCCGACGCCGACTTCTTCTCCGATCTCGGCGGCAGCTCGCTCGAATATTTCGCGGTGATCTCGCGCCTCGGCGCCGAATTCGGCATACCGTTCCCGGAACAGGCCGGAGCCGGGCTTTCGACCGTGAACGCGCTCGGCGCATACATACGCGAAAGAACGGAAGAAAGAATCCGCAAAGATGATAAGACTGTTTAACGCCTTCGTAAAGCTGACGGGCCTGCCCGCCGCCCTGCTCGTCTTCCGCACGAAAGTTTATTACGAGGACAAGGCGGCGCAGGGGCGGCACATAAAGGGCGCGGCGGTGCTCGTCTCGAATCACACGTCCGTTTTCGACTACGCGGTTTATCTGTTCGTATTCTTCACGCGGACGCTGCGGACGCTTATGGCCGAGGTGCTTTTCGAGAAAAAGCTTCTCGCTCTGTTTCTTAAGCTTATGGGCGGGATCCGCATCGACCGCGGCGCCTCCGAATACGGTTATATGGGAAAGTGCGAGCAGATCCTTCGCAAAGGCGGCGTGCTCTGCGTCTTCCCGGAGGGCAGGCTGCCGCTTAAAGACGAGACGCCTCCTCTGCCGTTCCGGCCGGGCGCGGCGTATCTGTCGCTGTGCACCGGCACGCCGGTGATACCGGTATACACGGACGGCGCGTATTTCGGCAAAGCCCGGGCCCGCGTCATCATCGGGGAGCCGGTGATCCCGCCGGAGAACGTTTCCTGCGCGGACCCCGCGGCGGTCGAAGAATACAACCGTGTTTTGCGGCAAAAAATAATTTCACTCGGAGAGCTTCTTGAAAAACGAAGAAAAGAAGAAAAAGCGTAAACCGCTGTTTTCGCTCGAATATCTGCCGTTCGACTTCGTGCGGATCACCGCCGCGCCGGGACTTTTATGGTTCCGCCCGAAGATAATATACGAAAGCGAGGCGGCGAAGCAGAAGATCCGCGGCGGGGCGCTTCTGATCTCGAACCACATAGGTCTGTACGACCCGATGTATCTTATGATGGCGGTCTGGTACAGGCGTCACCGGTTCATCTGCAAAAAAGAACTTATGGAGCACCGGCTCGGCTTCTGGTTGAAGCTGTTCCGCTGCATTTCGATAGACAAGAACGACATGAGCTTCAACTCGATGCGTCAGGTGACCGATGCGCTCCGCTCCGGCGAGCTCGTCTCGATGTTCCCGGAGGGGCAGGTCAGCCTGCAGAGCGAGGCTCCCGCCGGCTTCAAGTCCGGCATGATACTGATGTCGCTTCAGGGCAACGCGCCGATAATACCGGCTTACATAAAACCGAGAAAGCATTTCTACAGCAGGCTCGTCGTCGTGATAGGCGAGAGGTTTTCGGTGACGGGCGAATACGGTCCGCGTCCGAAATTCTCCCAGCTCGACGAGGCGGCGGCCCGGCTCCACGAAACCGACATACGGCTTGCAAAGCTTGCCGAAGGCAAAGAAAGGACGAAAAAAAATGATCTACACGACAGACAGAGAGATTTTCCGCAAGTACACGGATCCCGAGGAATTCGGAAAAATAAAGGAATACGGCTCGGTGACGGAAATGTGGGAGGCGATACTTCCGCAGTACGCCGACCGCGTCGCCGTCGAGGACGAGGGCGTGAAGCACACGTTTTCAGAACTTGAAAACGACGCCGCCCGCTTCCGTCCGCTGATCGGCACGGGCCGCCGCGTCGGCATACTCTGCCGCAACGGCTACGGCGCCGTCAAAGCCTACATCGCCGCCGTCACCGGCGGCTGCACCGCCGTGATACTTCCGCCCCAGCTTCCCGCGGACGCCGTTTTCGGCTGCTGCATGAAACTCGGCGTGAACGAGCTCGTATACGACCCGGCGCTTGCCGACAGCCTCGCGACCGTTAAAAAGGCGGCGCCGTCTCTGCCGCTTATAAGCGTCGACGACGCCTCGCCCGACCGCTCGCCGGTCGTCCCCGCCGCGCCGTCCGACCCGTGCGTCATAATGTTCACCGGCGGCACCACCGGCAGAAGCAAGGGCGCTCTGCTCAGCCACCGCGCCGTCATGGAGGGCACGGTAAACGGCTGCTACGGCTACAAGGGCGTTTTCGGGCAGAGATATCTGCTCGTGCTCCCGCTGTCGCACGTGTTCGGGCTCATCAGGAACCTGATGACCTCGCTTTACACCGGCAGCGCGCTGTTCATCTGCCGCAACAACAAAGACATGTTCAGAGACATAGCGGTCTTCCGTCCGACGGTGCTCGTGCTCGTGCCGGCGCTCGCCGACATGGCGCTCTCACTTTCGCGCAAATTCGGCAGGAACATGCTCGGCGACGATCTGAAATACATCATCTGCGGCGCCGCGGCTGTCTCGCCGTATCTGATACAGGAATATCCGAAGATGGGCATCTCCCTGCTCGCGGGCTACGGTCTGACCGAATCCGCAAACCTCGTTTCCGGCAACCCGGAATCGCAGCGCAAGCCGGAATCCGTCGGCATCCCGTATCCGCATCAGCAGCTGCGCATCGAGGACGGCGAGCTGTGGCTGCGGGGCGACAACATGATGGACTGCTACGTCGGCGACGAAGCCGAGACCGCGGCGGCGTACACCGACGGCTGGTTCAGGACCGGCGACCTCGCCCGTATCGACGAGGACGGCTTCTTATACATCACCGGCAGGATCAAGGAGATAATCGTTCTGCCGAACGGCGAGAACGTCTCGCCCGCCGAGGTCGAGGCGCGCTTCAACGAGCCCGCGTTCATCCGCGACAGTCAGGTGTTCGAGGACGTGACCGAGAGCGGCGCGCACATACTCGCGCTCGAGGTCGTCCCGAGGATGGAGGCTCTCGCCGGCGCCGAGGGCGATCCGAAAGAGATAATCGTGTCGGCGCTGAACAAGATCAACGATTCTCTGCCGCCGTACCAGCGCGTCAGCCGCATAGTCGTGCGCGACTCCGATTTCGAAAGAACTCCCAGCATGAAGATAAAGAGATACAACAAATGCAAATGAACAGACAACAGATAACGGACAGACTGCTTGACATACTGCGCTCGGCCGCCGACGACGAAAGCGTCGCGGACCGCTGCACCGAAGATTCACTGCTTCAGACCGATCTCGGTCTGTCGTCCGTGAACATGCTTTACACCGTGATCGCGATAGAGGAGACGTTCGGCATAATATTCGACGACGTGACCGTCCTCTCGTTCCGCACGTTCGGCGACGTCGTCGACTACGTGGAGAGAAAACTGTCATGAAATGGTCGCCCGGACAGTGCCGTAAAGGCGACATAGTCAGGGTCGCCCTCGGCTCGCTGTATCATTACGGCGTGTTCGTGTCGGAGGACGAGATAATCCAGTTCGGATACCCGCCTCTGCCGGAATTCGCCGAACAGAACAGGGATCCGCGCGTCCGCGCGGTGGACGCCGACACGTTCTGCTGCGGGAGGATAATCGAACGCGGCGAACCCGAGCACGGCGACAAAAAGACCGCGCGCACGCCGGACGAGGCGGTGCAGGCGGCGCGCTCGCGCATAGGCGAGGGCGGTTACAGCATAATACACAACAACTGCGAGCATTTTGCGCGCGAGTGCGTGCTCGGCGTAAGGATGTGCGAACAGGAGACGGAGATGCGCCGCAAATGGCAGCAGCGCGGCATCCTCGACGTGTTCGTCGCGCGCATACCCGATAACGCCGAGCCGGGCCCGATAGCCGACCCGAACCGCGCAGCGTACGTCGCAGAGACCGCCGACGAAAAGCTCCGGATCGCGCGCTACTGCGTGTGGGAGCTGCTCGGGACGGCGCTGCGGCGCTGTGCCGGCGTGGATTTTCCGTCGCTGCGCTTCACGCGCGCGATAAACGGCAAGTGGTCGTCTGACGGCGCGCCTCCGTTCTCGCTGTCGCATACGAAGACTTCCGTCTGCGTCGCGGTGTCCGACGGCGCCGTCGGTGTCGACATAGAGGAAAACGACGCGTTCGACCGCTTCGGCGATCCGAAGCTCGTCACCTCGCGCCTGCTCTGCCACGGCGAACGCGCCGACAGCAGAGACGGGATACTCTCCGTCTGGACGAAAAAGGAGAGCATATTCAAGCAGACTTCCGGCACGGTCTTCGAGCCGCGGGGCATACGTCTGAAAAGATACGAGACGGCTACGTTCCGTCTGCCCGGGTTCGAGGATCTGACGGTATCCGTCTGCGGCAAAACGTCCGCGCTTCGGTGTTACGTCTGCGAAGGCGGCACCGTGCGCGGCGTCACGCCGGTCAGGATCTGACTATGGTATTCGTTTACATTGCCGCCGCGCTCGCGGCACTTTACCTGATATTCGCCGTCGGTCCCGCGATCGTCGCGTGCCGCGTTGCTTTCGGCAGAAAGCAGTCGGTGCCGCTCGAGGCGATCGACACGTCGGGCACGTATTACGACGCGTATACGGATACCGTCAAAAAAAACATGGCGGACCTCGCCTCGATCCCGTCGCAGAGCGTGACAGTCACGGCGGACGGCATAACGCTGCACGGCGATCTGTACGACCGGGGAAACGACACGGCAGTCATCTTCGTCCACGGCTACCGCGGAGATCCGGCTCTGAATTTCTGCACCCAGATCAAATATCTTTACCCGAAGGGCGTCGACGCGCTGACTGTTCACCTGCGCGGTCACATGGACAGCGGCGGCGACACCTGCACGCTCGGCATACTCGAGAGCCGCGACCTGCCGGTCTGGGTGGAGTATCTTAAAAATAAAGGTAAAAATAATATATTTATATATGGCGTCTCGATGGGCGCATACACCGCGGCGTACGCCGCCGACAAATTCGACGCGACGGCTGTGCGCGGCATGATAATAGACTGCGGCTACGTCAGCCCGTATCTGCAGGTCGGCCGCGACTGCAAGCGCCGTCACCTCCCCGCGCCGCTGATAATGCCGATAGTCAATCTGTACGCGAAATGCAGGTTCGGCGTGGATCTGCGACAGAGCGCGGAGGAGCCGCTGTCCAAAACGGCGGTGCCGATGCTTTTCCTGCATGACCGCGGCGACCCGACCGTGCCGTTTGAGGACGGGGAGCGCAATTTCGCCGCCTGCGCGTCGGAAAAGCAGTTCATAGAAGCAGATAAAGCGCAGCACACGCTGTCGTTTCTCGCCGGAGGCGAGGAGGTGCGTCAAAAGGTGCTCGCCTTCATAAATGATCACAAGGAGTAAAAAATGAAAGAATTCATCATCATGGCGGACGGCACGTGCGATCTTGACGCCGCGACCGCCGAAAAATACGGCATAAAGATAATCCCGGGACATCTCGTTTTCCCCGAGCAGGGCGACATCCCCTCGTTCTCCGAATGGGGAGTGATCGGACGCGACGAATTCTACGCCGATCTGAAAAAGCGCCCCGACGAATACGCGACCTCGCCCGCCAACGTCGAAGAATTCGCGGCGGCGATGGAGCCGTACGCGGAGCAGGGCGATGAGATACTCGTTATGACGATCTCGTCCGGCATCAGCGGCGCGTTCAACTTCGCGTCGCGCGCCGCCGAGCAGGTGCTCAAAAAATACCCCGAGGCGAAGATCGAGGCGGTCGACACGCTCCGCTTCGGACCGGGCTTCGGCCTTATGGCGATATACGCGTCGCAGCTGCGGCAGCAGGGCAAGACGCTTTCCGAGGTGAAAGAATGGCTTGAGGCGAACAAGAACAGGTTCCACCAGGCCGGTTGGCTTGACGATCTGTCGTTCGTCGCCAAAAAAGGCAGACTCACGCACGCGAAGGCGTTTTTCGGGACGCTCGCCGGAGTGAAGCCGATAGGTGAATTCGACTACAACGGTCTGACGACCGTGCTCGGCAAGGCGAAGGGCGCGAAAAAGGCGTACTCCCTGCTGCTCAACTACATAGCCGAGACGATAGAGGATCCGGAAAACCAGCTGATCGTCATCGCGCAGACGAACCGTCTGCCCCAGGCGGAGGAATACAAGCGCATGATAGAAGAGAAATTCCACCCGAAGGCGGTCGTGATCCGCGACGTGTTCCCGCTCTGCGGCGTCAACATCGGCCCGGGGCTTATGGCGGCGTACTACGTCGGCAAGCCGATCTCCGCGGATCTTTCCGAGGAGAGGGCGATCGTTGAAAAATACGCCGAATAAAAAACCGGCAAAGGCTCATCATAAAAAGCGAAAGGCGGACCGTCATGAAAAAACTGGGCTCTAAGAAACAGATCGCCCTGTACGCCGTATCCGGCATGGGCGTGAACCTCCTTAACACCATGATGACGTCGTACCTCTGCAGCGCGCTGATAATCGGCGGCTTCGGCGAGGCGGCGATCAGAAATCAGACTTACCTGCAGCGCGATCTCGTAGACGCCGCGATCTGGGGCGCCTTCGTGCTGATCGCCAAGATAATAGACGGAATAATCGACGTGCCGATGGCGGCGCTGACAGACGGTCTGCGCAGCCGCTTCGGCAGGCGGCGCCCGTCGCTTCTGATAGGTCTTATCCCGCTTCTGCTCTCGTACGCGGCGTTTCTCATCGTGCCGCGGCCCGAGGGCGTGTCGCTTCTGAACACCTTCTATTACGGCGTCGTACTGTGCATCTTCTACACCTGCTACACGCTGACGATGGTGACGTATTACGCGACGTTTACCGAGATAGTCTCGACGGAGCGCGAGCGCACGATGCTCGGCAACGTCAAGTCCGTCTGCGACATAGTATACTTCATAATCGGTTACGTCGGCGTCCGCGCGATGCTCAACGGAATGAACGTGCGCGTCGCCGCTCTGATCGTGATGCCGCTCAGCCTCACGATGCTAATACCGCTGTTCATGATCAAAGAGCCGTCGAACAGGGACGAGCCGAAGGAAAAAACGAAACGGCTCCGCCTCGTTCCGTCGCTTGCCGCAACGCTTAAAAACGGCTCGTTCATCAAGTGGATGATCGTGTATTCTTTCATGACGTTCGGCGTCCAGCTGTTCCTCGGCGGCATAAACGAGTATTTCTCGTTCGTCAAGATGAACATGATATACGTCATGATGGCGGCGTTCGCGCCGGTCCCCCTGACGCTGCTGCTCTACAATAAGATCCACCGCAGATACGGCTTCGGCGTATCGTACGGATATATTTTGACGGTGTTCTTCACCGGTACGATCACGATGTTCTTCGTGTCTTTCATGGCGGAGGGCGCCGCGAAAACGGTTCTTTCGATCATATCCGGCCTCATCTGCTCGTTCGCGATAGGCGCGCTGTTCGCCGTCGCATACTCGGTGCCGTCACAGCTTGCCGCAGAGGAGGAGGAGCGCACCGGCGTATCCAACTCCGCTATGTATTTCGCGGTGCAGGGACTTTTCTCCGGCGTCGCGACCGGCATAGGCACCGGAGTCGTGCTTACGGCGCTTAAGAAAAGCAGCGAGGGCGTCGCCGACATCCACGCCGGCACCGCGCCGATAGCGTATATGACGCTGATCTGCGCCGCCGCGATGGCGGTTTCTCTGATATTCACATTTTTCCTGCCGAAGAGCATAAAGCTGCTCGGCAAAGAACAGGGTAAATAATGGCAAACAGAAGGATAAACGGCAGACAGCTTGAGAAAATGCTCAAGAACGGTCTGCGAAACCTCGTAAATCACAAAGAAGAAGTAAACAAACTAAACGTCTTCCCCGTCGCCGACGGCGACACCGGCACGAACATGGCGCTCACGCTGCGCCACGGTCTCGGTTCGGCGCCTTCGCGCACGGAGGCGGGCGCGTATCTGAAGCCGGTCAGCGAAGGGATGCTGATGGGCGCGCGCGGCAATTCCGGCGTCATACTCTCCCAGCTTTTCCGCGGGATGTACACTGAGCTTGCGCGGTGCGGCTGGATCGGACCGGGCGAGCTGCGCAACGCGCTGATCCGCGCCTACAAAACCGCTTACGCCGCGGTCGTCCACCCCGTCGAGGGCACGATACTCACCGTGGCGCGCGAGGGCATAGAGCACATACGCACACAGATAGACCGCAACAGCACGATAGAGGCGATACTGTCGATGTATATCGCCGAGATGCGGAAGAGCCTCGTTTTCACACCGGAGCTGCTTCCGGTACTGAAGGAAGCCGGCGTCATCGACAGCGGCGCGTACGGTTACATCCTCATTTTCGAGGGCATGCTCGACCAGCTTTACGGCAAGGAGCACACCGTACACGACAAAGACGGCGAAAAAGAAGAGCGCGAAGAGGCTCCCGCGCCGGCGGCGGACGCTTCCCTGTTCAACGAGAACAGCACGTTCGAAGAAGGCTACTGCACGGAGTTCGTGCTTCAGCTTATGCGCGGCGAGGATTACGACCAGCGCTTCACGCTCCGCTCGTTCATCGACGATCTGACCGTTTACGGCACCTCGCTCGTCGCCGTTCAGGACGGCACGCGCGTCAAAGTTCACATACACACGAAAAAGCCGTCGAAGGTCATAGCGCTGGCGCAGGAATTCGGCGAATTCATCTCGTTCAAACTCGAGAACATGCAGCTTCAGCACAACGAGGTCCTCGCCGCCGGGGCGGCGCCGAAAAAGCCGCTTTCGATCATCGCGGCGGTAAACGGCGACGGTATTGACGGTACGTTCCGCGAGCTCGGCTGCGATCAGACCGTCGTCTGCGGAGAGACGATGAACGCCTCGTCAGAGGACTTCGTCCGCGCGCTCTCGGCGGTACACGCCGAAAATGTTGTTATCCTGCCTAACGACAAAAACGTCATAATGGCGGCGGAACAGGCGGTGCGCATCAGCGGCGCCGAAAACGTGACGGTGCTGCCGAGCCGCAGTCCCGCCGAGGGATATTACGCGCTCGCTATGGACATACCCGACAGCGACGACGTCCCGCGCCGCATAAAACTGATGAAGGACGGCATGCAGAGCACCGCGACGCTTACCGAATCGGTCGCCGTGCGCGACTACGACAGCGGCGGCGTCAAGTGCCTCTCCGGCGAGGAGATCGTACTGCTCAACGGCGTGCCCGCCGCCGCGTCCACCGACTGGTGCGACTGCATGATAACCGCGCTCGGCCGCGTGCCGGGGATAGAGGACGCGGAGAGCTGCGTCGTCTTCCGCGGAGAGGGCGTTTCCGAGGAGAAAGAGGCGATCCTGCTCCAGCGCATGGCGGAGGCGTACCCGATGCTCGAGGCCACGGCGATATACGGCGGCCAGAGCGTTTACCGCTTCATTATAGGTATCTCGGAGTAATTATGGGACCTTTGCAGATAATACTGATAATCGTCGGCGCGGCGTTTCTGCTGTTCGTGCTGCCCGTGCTCGCGATGTCGTTCGCGCTGTACGCCGTGCTGCTGCTTCGCACGAGCAGGGACAAATGGGGCCACACGTGCAGCTTCCCCGACGACCCGGAATACGTTCGGATGTACAACGCCGGGCTCGAATGGGAAAAGACCGTCACGGACAAAAAACGTCCCGTACAGGTCAAAAGCGGCAGATACAGGCTCGTCGGCGAGTATTTCGACTTCGGCGCGAAGCGCGCCGTGATAATCATCGCCGGCCGCACCGAATCGTATCAGTATTCGTATTATTTCGCGTCCGCGTACGAGCGCGACGGCTATAACGTCCTCGTGATAGACAACCGCGCGCACGGCTATTCGGACGGCCATATAAACCGCCTCGGATACGGTGAATATAAGGATATTATAAAATGGAGCGAACTGCTCGCCTCGCTCGGCAACCGCTCCGTCGTGCTTCACGGCATCTGCATCGGCGCCTCGACCGCGCTTTTCGCCGCGGCGTCGAAAAAATGCCCCGAATATATCCGCGCCGTCGTGACCGAGGGGATGTACGTGAACTTCTACGAATCGCTCAAAAACCATTTCAAGGAAAAAAATAAACCGCTTTTCCCGATGATCCATGGCGTGGTGACTCATCTGTTCTTCATCTCCCGCGCCAACGTCGTGACCGACGGACCGATCAGGCGCATAAAGAAGATGTATCGCCCGATCCTGATGCTGCAGAGCCGGCAGGATACGTATTCTGTGCCGGAATTCGCGCAGGTCCTGTACGACAGATGCCCGTCGGAGACCAAAAAGCTCGTTTACTTCCCCGTCGGCGCGCATTCGCGCATCAGGATAAACGACGAGCAGGGCTACGACCGCACGGTCTCGGAATTCCTTTCATCGCTCTCTATTTAAGTTATTATGCCGACAGGCTTAATATAAAAAATTATATTTGACGGTGACCCCGTCGGAAAGAGGTACATATGTATTGC
Source organism: Clostridia bacterium (assembly GCA_017619885.1). Classification (GTDB taxonomy): domain Bacteria; phylum Bacillota; class Clostridia; order Oscillospirales; family CAG-272; genus UBA1248. The sequence continues at coordinate 12,302 of JAFZRM010000194.1, forward strand.
AAGAACTGCGGAGCTCAGCTCCCCGACAACGCCGTGTTCTGCACCGAGTGCGGTGCTCAGCAGGCGGCTCCCCCGCCCCCGCCCCCGCCCCAGCCGCAGCCGACTTACCAGCAGCCGCAGCAGCCGGTATATCAGCAGCCGGTATATCAGCAGCCCCAGTATACGCCCGTAGTAGCAGCTTCGACCGCTGACGCCGGATCCGCTTTCACTTTCGGACTTCTCTCACTAATATTCTGTGGTACCGGTATTCTCGGCCTTATTTTCGCGATTGTTAGCAAAAATAAGCTGAAAGCATATCTCGCCGAAGGCGGAGTGCTCGCCGGCAAAGCAAAGGCCGCCAAAATACTCAGCACCCTCGGCCTTATCTTCAGCATTTTCATGATGGTATACATCGTAATTGCAATTATTATTGCAATAATCAGTGGATTATCCGGATACAGCTACTATTCAAGTTACAACTGGTAATCAGTTTCGCTGAAAAAACGCTCCTTCGGGGTGTACTTCGTAACGAAGTACACCCCCAGCTAAATTCGCCGCGAGCGGCGAGTTAAATTGGGCTTCGCCCAGCTAAATTCGCCTTCGGGAACCCCCACCGCTCTCCAGTTCGCGGCGGGGAACCCCTTACCGGCGAGCTAAATTCGCTGACGCGAGCCGAGAGAGACGAATTTAATTTAGCTGAAAACCGCAGGTTTTCAATTTAGCTGAAACCGTTAGGTTTCAATTTAGCTGCGAGCGAAAGCGAGCAATTCAGCTTCTTACTGAACTGAAAGAATATAACCCACTATGACACTTTCTTATACGGAAAAATGTCAAAGTGGGTTTGTTTCTTTTTTATGCAGCTTTCTCCTTCGTTTTGCTGAATAAAACGCGGCGCGGACGGCGATAATGGCGGAAAAGGAGGCGTTTATGAAACTGAAAGGACTTCTCATATTTTCAACTCTCGTACTTACCGTGTCCGTGCTCTGCTCCGCGCTGCCGGTGAACGGCGAGGTCGGGTTATACGACAAGGTCGTGCGGCTGCACGTCATAGCGGAATCGGACAGCGAAGCAGATCAGGCGTTGAAGCTCGCCGTGCGCGACGCGGTGCTTTGCGAGGTCGCACAGCTCGCCGCGGACGCCGCCGACGCCGCGGAGGCGAGGGCGACGATAGAAAACAACAAAGACGCGCTGCAGCGCGTGTGCGAGCGGACGCTGTCGGAGCACGGCTCGGACAGCCCCGTCAAGATCGAGCTCGGGCGCGAGAAATATCCGGAGTGCGAGTACGACGGCGTGACGCTGCCGTCGGGCGATTACTATTCGGTCCGCGTGATGATCGGCGAGGCCAAGGGGCACAACTGGTGGTGCGTGCTGTTCCCGCCGCTGTGCATCGGCGCGGCGAGCGACAAGTCCGGCGTGATGGCGGCGGCGGGGCTGACGCGCGACGAGGTCGACGTTATAACCGGACGCGACGGCGGATACGTGCTCAAATTCCGCATAATCGAGTTTTTCAGGCGTTCTTTTTCCGCAAACTGACAAACTTATTTTAAAAAAATTGTGAAACGTCTTGCATTTGGCGGATTTTATGCTATAATATACCGAAAAATATACACGGAAACCAGGTAACTTATTATGGCAAAATTCCAGAGAATAGGCGTTCTCACTTCCGGCGGCGACGCCCCCGGCATGAACGCGGCGGTCCGCGCCGTCACACGCTCCGCGCTGCTCTGCGGCGTCGAGGTCATGGGAATATACGGCGGATATCAGGGCCTTATGGACGACGAGATGAAGCTGTTCCATTCGAGCGACGTTTCGGGCATAATCTCCCGCGGCGGCACGATACTGTATTCCGCGAGAGCGCTCGAATTCAAGACCGAGGAAGGCATGGCGAAGGCGATCGCGGTCTGTAAGAAGAATCACATAGACGGCATCGTCGCGATAGGCGGCGACGGCACGTTCCGCGGCGCGACGGATCTTTCGATCCGCGGCATCCCGACCGTCGGCATCCCCGGAACGATCGACAACGACATATCATCCACCGATTATACGATAGGCTTCGACACCGCGATGAACACGGTCATCGACCTGATAGACAAGCTCCGCGACACCTGCGAATCGCACGCGCGCTGCAACGTCGTCGAGGTCATGGGCCGCGGCGCCGGCGACATAGCGATCCAGAGCGGTCTCGCGACCGGTGCGATCGCGATAGCCGTAGGCGAGATCCCGTTTGACGAGGAGGCCGCGATCGAGCGCATCAGATCCGCGCGCGCAAACGGCAAACGTAACTTCATCGTCGTCGTGGCGGAGGGCAAGGAGAATTACGCGGAGGGCTTCACGAAGCGCATCCAGGAGCAGACCGGCATCGAGTCGCGCTTCACGCGCCTCGGTCACGTGCAGCGCGGCGGCAACCCCACGCTCCGCGACAGGGTCACCGCGTCGATGATGGGCAGCTTCGCCGTCGACAAGCTCTTCGAGGGCCAGTCCGACATCGTCGTCTGCGAGCGCAACAGCCGCATCGTGGCGATGAACATCGGCTTCGCGCTGAAGGTCGATAAGCTGTTCAAGGGCAAGCTGACGCCCGAGGAGATCGCGGCGATCCCGCCTGCAGAGCTTTCCGAGATGCAGAAGATCTGCGACGAACGCCAGGCAAAGAAAATGATGCTCTACAACACCGCAAGGATAACTTGCAAATAAGAAAAATCCCGCCGCACCCGCGGCGGTTTTTTAATGTAATCCGTTGTTTCTCGTTTGCGTAAGCAAACATATCGAGTGCGTCATTGACGCACATATCGAACAGACCGTCAGGTCTGTATTTCGAATATTCCGCAAGGAATATATATCGACACGATAACGAGTCGATATATCGTCTTACGACGATTCGATATGTTTTGCTGACGCAAAACTCGATATACGCGCCGCTATGCGTCGCGCTCGATATGGCTTCGCCGAGAAAGACCGTAGGGGTCGGCGCCCTCGACGACCCGTTTCAAACGATGATCTGCGGGGCTGGGGTTCTCCTCATTCACCGCGGGCCGCGAACCCCCAAAAACTCGTTCCTCGTTTTCGGGAAACCCCGGCGCGGTCCCCCTCTTGCCCGGTTCGCAATCATAGATTGCTTCACCGCTTTGGCTAAAAATTCCACACCGTGGAATTTTCTTAACGCGTCGCGCCCGACGGGGGAAGGCAGGCACGCGACCGATCCCCTGTAGGGCGGGGGCTTACGTGAACCCCC
>JAFZRM010000195.1 GCA_017619885.1 Clostridia bacterium
ACTTCGGGCAATGAATGAGCGGGATCGGCTCGCCCCAGTAGCGCTGGCGGTTGAACGCCCAGTCCTTCATCTTGTACTGAACGCCTTTTCTGCCGATGCCCTTCTCGCCGAGATATACGAGCATCGCGGCGATCGAATCCTTTTTGTTGTCGTAGGCGTTCAGGAAATCAGAGTTTATCATCCTGCCGTCGCCGGTGTAGGCTTCCTTTTCGATATCTCCGCCTTCGATGACCTGTATGATGTCAACGCCGAATTTCTTTGCGAATTCATAGTCGCGCTGATCGTGCGCGGGGACTGCCATGATCGCGCCGGTGCCGTAGCCCATCATCACGTAGTCGGCGATGAATATCGGGATCTTTTTGCCGTTTACCGGATTGACCGCGCACAGACCGTCGAGTCTGACGCCGGTCTTGTCCTTGACGAGCTGGGTGCGCTCGAATTCCGTCTTCTTCGCGCATTCGGCGCGGTACGCTTCGACCTCGTCCCAGTTATTTATTTTATCCTTATATTTATCAAGCGTCGGATGCTCGGGCGCCATGACCATGAACGTCACGCCGAAAAGCGTATCGCATCTTGTAGTGTATATCTCGAGCTTTTCGTCGGTGCCGTCGAGCGTGAAATCTACGAACGCGCCGGTGGACTTGCCGATCCACGTGATCTGCTGCTGTTTTATGCTGTCCGGGTAGTCGACGTGATCGAGCCCTTCGAGCAGTTTATCGGCGTACTCCGTTATCTTGAGATACCATACGTCCTTCGGCAGCTGGATGACGTCGCTGTGGCAGACGTCGCACTTGCCGCCCTGCGAATCCTCGTTCGACAGAACGACCTTGCAGTGCGGGCAGTAGTTCACGAGCGTTTTCGCGCGGAAAACGAGCCCGTGATCGAACATTTTTAGGAAGATCCACTGCGTCCATTTATAGTAATCGGGCAGCGACGTCGAGATCTCGCGGCTCCAGTCGAAGCTGAAACCGATCTGCTTCATCTGATCCCTGAAATGATCCACGTTCTTCGTCGTTATCACGTGCGGATGAGTGTTCGTCTTTATCGCGTAGTTCTCCGCGGGCAGGCCGAAGCTGTCGAAGCCCATCGGGAACAGGACGTTGTAGCCCTGCATCCTGCGCTTGTGCGAGACCACGTCAAGCCCGGAATAAGCCTTGATGTGACCGACGTGCATACCGGCGCCGGACGGGTACGGGAATTCGACGAGCGCGTAGAATTTCGGCTTGCTCGTATCGTCTGACGCGCGGAAAACGCCGGCGTCCTCCCATTTCTTTTGCCATTTCGGCTCGATAGACCTGAAATCATACTTCATAATCTCATTCCTCTTTTCCGGTATTCGTTTTATCCTGCCAGAGTCTGTCCAGCTTGTAGGATTCTCTCGCGCTCTTCACGAAGATGTGAACTATGACGACGCCGTAGTCGAGCACGTACCATTCGCCGCCGGCGATGCCGTCGATGTGATACGGTCTGACGCCCGCCTCCGCCAGGGCGACCTCAACGTCGTCCGCGAGCGACTTGACGTGAGTGGTGGACGTGGCGTTGCAGATAACGAAATAATCCGTAACGACCGTCCTGTCGGCCACGGGTATGACCTCTATGTTCTTCGCAAGCTTTTCGTCGAGCACCTGCTTGATTTTCTGTGCAATGACCTCCGAGGAGGCGTCCTTCAGATCAATGTTTTTTTCGTTTTCCGCCATTTTTGCGATCTCCTTTTCATACGTTTGTCGGGTAAGACGGTGTACCGCCCCGCCCTTTTCTTCTATGTGAGCCAGCTGCCGCTCACAGCAGCTGAAAAATATACTGTTCAAGCGTTCTTCCGTCACCGGCTCGGAAAAAAGCTCCTCCCGCAGCCGCCGGCACGCCTCGTACCGTCTGCCGTGTTCCGTGAAATCGGCGAGGTACATTATCTTTTCGCACAGGCTCATGTCCGGCGCGCCGGTGCAGTGATATCTTATCATGCCGCACACCGCGTCGTCGCAGCCGTATCGCGTCTTCGCGGCGACCGCGCCCGAAAGCTGATGAAGCGTCAGCGGCGCGCGCAGATAGTCGGGGTCGATCTCCTCGCCCGCTTCCCTGATCATTTCGATCTGTTCGGCGTCGCACGTCTCCTTCGTACAGTCGTGCAGATAGCCGGCGCGGACGAGCCGCCACAGAGACGACTCCGGCAGACCGAGCTCTTCGCCGATCCGCTCCGCCGTCTGCGCCGTGCCGACGCTGTGAGCGAACCGTTCGGGTGACAGCGTCTGCCTCACCGTTTCTCGTATCAGCGCGTTTCCGGCGCCGTACACGTCGTTTTCCGTCACGTAGTCAAGCACGGATTTCGGCAGGTATGCCGACGCGTCGTCGCCGTCGCGCAGAAGCTTCCGCACCTGTGTCGACGACACTACGACGGCTTCGCCCTCGCAGATGAAGCATTTCGCGCCGAATTCTTTCTCGTATTCCGCCTTTTTCGCCGTAAGCGCCGCGAGATCGTCGCCGGTGCGCGACGCGCACCACACCTCGCAAAGTGAGAATATCACGTCGGGCCGCCGCCATTGACCGAGCGTGAGGAACATATCAGAGCCGGTCAGGAAGCAAAGCGTGTCGCCGCTCTCGCTGTAATGCTGAAGCGTCAGATAAGTATAGCTGACGCCGCCCTTAGCTATCTCGTAATCCGAGACCGTCACGCGCGGCTCGTCTTCAAACATAAGCTGAAGCATCCTGACGCGCTTCTGCGGGTCGTCATCCTCCGCAGTCGGCTTGTGCGGCGAGATAAGGCTCGGCATTATAAGCAGTCTGTCGAGCCGTGCCTGCCGCAGAAACGCGAGCGCGGCGGCGTAATGGCCGTTGTGCGGCGGCGAGAACGTGCCGCCGTAGATACCTGTCCTCATTTCGGAAGTATTATCCTCGTTTCCCTGCGTTTTTCATCCTGCGTTTCGCGGTAAAGGATGAACCGTCTGCCGACGACGAGCACGACGTCGGCTCCGGTGAGATTTGCCGTGATATCCGCCGCCTCGCGGCTCGTGTACGGCGAATTCTCAAGCACGGAGATCTTGACGAGCTCGTGCGCTGTCAAGGCGTCCGATATCTGTTTTACCATGTTCTCCGAGATCTCGTTTTTCCCGATCTGGAAGATCGGCTGGATCTTCGCGCCGAGATTTTTAAGATACGATCTTTGTTTCGATGTCAGCATAACGTCCCTTTCAGTTTTTCGCAGAACGCGGCAAGCGCCCTGCCTCTGTGCGATACGGAATTCTTCTCCGCGGCCCCGGCCTCCGCGAACGTTTTGCCGAGCTCGGGGCAGTAGAACAGCGGATCGTAGCCGAAGCCGTCGCAGCCGCGCGGCGACTCGAGTATCACACCTCGCACCTGCCCGCGCGCGGTTATTATCCTGCCGTCCGGGAACACCGCGCTCATCACGCAGACGAACGCCGCGCCGCGGTCGGTCACGCCGGACAGCTCGGACAGAAGTTTCTTATTGTTTTCCGCGTCGCCTTCGCCGGAATACCTCGCGGAGTGAACGCCCGGCGCGCCTCCGAGCGCGTCGACGCAGAGCCCTGAATCGTCGGCTATGCCGATATATCCGTGCGCCGCCGGGACCGACGCCTTGATTATCGAGTTTTCCTCGAACGTCGTGCCGTTTTCCTCTATGTCTCCGCCGAGTCCGGCGTCGTCAAGCGACAGCACCTCGCAGCCGGGCATAAGATCGCCTAATATCGTGCGCAGCTCCGCTATTTTCTTTTTGTTGTTTGACGCGAGTACTATCTTTTCCATCATTCGAAAAGCGCGTTGATGAAATCTTCGGCGACGAACGGCTGCATGTCGTCCGCTTTCTCGCCGACGCCGACGAATTTGACCGGGATCCCGAGCTCGTCCTTTACGGATATGACGATGCCGCCCTTGGCGGTGCCGTCGAGCTTTGTCAGCACGAGGCCGGTGATGTTCGCCGTGTTGCTGAATTCCTTTGCCTGTATGACGGCGTTCTGCCCTGTCGTCGCGTCGAGCACGAGCAGCGTTTCGCGCGCGGCGCCCGGAAGCTCGCGGTCGACGACGCGGTTTATCTTCGCCAGCTCGTCCATAAGGTTTTTCTTGTTGTGCAGTCTTCCGGCGGTGTCGATTATCAGCACGTCGGCGCCTCTCGCCTTAGCGGCGGCCGCCGCGTCGTATACGACTGACGCGGGGTCGGAGCCCTCCTCGTGCTTTATCATGTCGACGCCGACGCGGTCGGCCCAGATACCGAGCTGATCTATCGCGGCGGCGCGGAACGTGTCCGCGGCGGCAAGCAGTACTTTTTTTCCCTCGCCTTTCAGATAATTCGCTATTTTGGCGATAGACGTAGTCT
>JAFZRM010000196.1 GCA_017619885.1 Clostridia bacterium
CGTGTGGCTTACGACGAAGTACGAATACGGATTGCTTCTGTCCGACGCGCTCGGGGTTTTGTCGGGATACGTGCCCGTATTTCTGCTAATCAAATACGTCGGTCAGTATTTCATCACGCCGCAGGACAGATATCTGTCCCTGACGGAATTGTCCCACTATCCGCTCATGATCGGCTGCGTGGCGGGCGGCATCATCGCCTTTTTCGCGGTGCCGGCGGTAAACGTTCTTAAAAGATACGCCGAAGAGGATACTGAGGAGAATTAACAAAATCACACTATATATTTTTATAAACACGCGATAAAATTGTTGTTATAGTTTTACACAGAGGTACTTTCACAAAAATGTCAATGAACGAAAAATACATCCAGCCGCTGCCCGGGACCGTTATGCCCTGCATACCGGTCAGAGGGTCCGTGGCTTTTCCGGGCATCACGGTCAATCTTGAACTGACGCGCGATATATGCAAGAACGCCTTTGATCTCGCAAACGAAAGGGACGGCTTCGTATTCCTCGTGTTCCAGTCTGATCTGTCACCCGACAGGCCCGGCGAAGAAGACCTTTTCCATATCGGAACGGTGGCTAAAATAAAGCAGTCCGCCAAAGGATCGGACGGGACGGTCAGAGCCCTGTTCGAGGGCGGATACCGCGCCGTCACCGGTCAGTTCATTTTCGCGCGCCAGATGATCCGCGCTCAGCTGATCGCAAGGGAGCTGTTGCCCGACGGCAGGATCGGCAAAAACGACGAAGCCCTGCGCCGCGCCCTGATCGACGAGGTCGAGGAGACCGCGCAGTTCAGCTCTAAGCTCTCGAATCAGATTATATCCGTGATGTCGGCGGTGACGTCGCTGCCTCAGCTGTGCGACTTCATAGCGGCGAACATCCTTGCCGCTTCGAAGGACAAACAGCTCGTGCTGAGCGAATTCGACCCGGTATCGCGCGCGAAGCTGCTTCTGAGCCTGCTCAATTCCGAGCGCGACATCCTGCGCACCGAGATGAAGATCCGCGAGAAGGTCAAGGAATCGATGGATAAGAACCAGCGCGATTACTACCTGCGCGAACAGCTCAAAGCGATAGAAGACGAGCTCGACGAGGAAGACGAGGAGATAGCGGAATACCTCGATATTCTTGAAAGATCCGGTATTCAGGGCGAGAACCGCGAAAAGGTGAAAAAAGAGATAAGAAAGCTCGCCAAATCGCCGTACACCTCCGCGGAAAGCTCGGTCATCCGCAATTATCTCGACACGGTATTCGACATACCGTGGGGCGTATATACTAAGGACAGAGTCGACATAGAGCGCGCGAAAAAGATACTCGACCGCGACCACAGCGGCATGGAGCGCGTGAAGCGCCGCATTCTTGAATTTCTCGCGATCAAACAGCTCAATCCCGACGCGAAAAGCCCGATCCTCTGCCTCGTCGGACCTCCCGGCGTGGGCAAGACGTCGATCGCGTCGTCGGTCGCCGAGGCGGTCGGCCGCAATTTCGTGCGCGCGTCGCTCGGCGGCATACGCGACGAAGCCGATATAAGAGGCCACAGAAAAACGTACATCGGCGCGATGCCCGGCAGGATAATCAACGCGATAATATCGGCGAAATCGATGAATCCGCTGATACTGCTCGACGAGATAGACAAGATGGCGTCTGATATGCACGGCGACCCGGCTTCCGCGATGCTCGAGGTGCTCGACGGCGAACAGAACAACACGTTCCGCGATCATTTCATAGAGATGCCCGTGGATCTTTCGCGCTGTCTGTTCATCTGCACGGCGAACACGCTCGAGAACGTTCCGCGTCCGCTGATCGACAGGATGGACGTCATAGAGCTCGACACGTATACGAGAAACGAAAAATTCACGATAGCGAAAAAGCACCTGATCCCGAAACAGCGCAAGCGTCACGGGCTCAAGGCGTCGCAGTTTTCGCTGGCCGACGACGCGCTGTACGAGCTGATCGACAGCTACACGCGCGAGGCGGGCGTCAGAAATCTTGAAAGACTCATCGGCGCGCTCATGCGCCGCGCCGCGGTGGATCTCGCCGGCGGCGTCAAAAAAGTGACGGTAAAAGCCGACATGCTGTCGTCTTATCTGTCCGAGCACAAGCTTCCGCCCGAGAAGATCGACGATCAGGACGAGATCGGCTGCGTCAACGGCCTTGCTTACACCGCGGTCGGCGGAGACCTTCTGAAGGTCGAAGCCGCGGTCACCGACGGCACCGGAAAGCTCGAGCTGACCGGCTCGCTCGGCGACGTGATGAAGGAATCCGCGCACGCCGCGATAACGTACATACGCACCGTCGCCGACAAGCTGGCGATCAGCGGCGACTTCTATAAAACGAAAGATATCCACGTGCACGTGCCGGAAGGCGCGACGCCGAAGGACGGACCGAGCGCCGGCGTCACGATGATGACGGCGGTCGCCTCCGCGCTGTCGGGCACGCCCGTGCGCAGGGATACGGCGATGACCGGCGAGATAACGCTGCGCGGCAAAGTCCTGCCGATCGGCGGACTCAAGGAAAAGACGATGGCGGCGTACACCGCGGGCGTCAAGCGCGTGCTGATACCGTACGACAACGTCTCCGATCTGCGCGATATCGACCCGCTCGTACGCGATTCGCTTGAATTCATACCGTGCAAGACGGCGGACGACGTTTTCGGCAACGCGTTCGCAGTAAAGTAAAATGCTGAACCTGCAGAAAACGGAGCTTTTGATCTGTGCCGGAAAACCGGAACAGTTCCCGAAAAACAGCGTGCCTCACGTCGTGTTCTCCGGGCGCTCGAATGTCGGCAAAAGCTCGCTCATAAACACGTTATTGAACAGAAAATCGCTCGCCCGCGTCAGCTCCGCGCCGGGCAAGACGGTGACTGTGAACTTTTATCTGATAGATAACGCGCTGATATTCGCCGATCTGCCGGGTTACGGTTACGCAAAGCGGTCGTACGACAAAAAAGAGGACTTCTCCGCTCTGACGGACGCGTATCTTTCGCGGTGTGAAAATATCGCTCTCGTACTCCAGCTCGTCGATTTGAAGGTCGGGCTGACGGAGTACGACAGAATGATGCTTAAGTGGCTGACCGACACCGGCACGCCGTTCTGCGTGATCGGAACGAAAGCAGATAAGCTGAACAAGACGGAGCTGAAGGCCGCCGTGTCTGCGCTCTGCTCCGACGGTAACGTAGGCGCCGCGCCGGTCATACCGTTCTCGTCCCTTAACGGCACCGGAAAAGACGAGGTATGGAAGCAGATATACAATATTTGCAGAGGATAAAAAATGAAAAATACGGTCGCGCTGATACTCGCCGCGCTGTTTATAACGGTTTGCTTTGCCGGCTGTTCGTCCGGGCGTAAGACCAACGATCTGTCGCAGGCGACGCGGATAGAGATCAGGATATTCTCATCCGGCAACGCTTATACCGACCTTGTGATCTCGGACAAAGACACGATAAAGGATATCAGCGATACGTTTTCATCACTGGAGCTTAAAAAGGTCAGGATAGAAAAACCTCGCGTGGATCTATATCAGCTGCAGTTTTTCAAAGGCGGCGAACCTCGGCCCTTTAAGTCGTTTTCGATCGGTACGGACAACGTCATTTTAACAGACTCCGTACTGTATAAGATCACAAACGGTATCAGCTTGGTCGATTATCTTTCAAAAACAATTGAAAACGCGCCGGATAACTGAAGTTAACGGCGGTAAAGATATTTAAGGATAAAACGATGCTTCACGAAAACTACGGAATAAACGAAAAAGGTCATCTGACCGTCGGCGGCGCCGACACCGTGACGCTCGCCGAGAAATACGGCACGCCGTTATATATTTTGGACGAGGGCTGCGTGCGCGCGAAATGCCGGCAGTACAAAGCCGCTTTTGAAAAGCATTTCCCGTCGGGATCGACGCCGTTTTTTGCAAGCAAGGCGCTGTCGTTCGTCGGGATATACCGGATAATAGCGGAAGAAGGGCTCGGCACGGACATAGTGTCGCCGGGCGAACTTTACACCGCGCAAAAGGCGGGCTTTCCGATAAGTAAAGCGTGTTTTCACGGCAATAATAAGACGGACGCGGATATCGAATACGGCATCAAAGCCGGCGTCGGTTATTTCGTCGTCGACGGTATGGACGAGCTGAAGGCGGTAAACGAAACTGCGCTGCGGCTCGGTAAGGTGCAGGATATCCTGCTCCGCATCACTCCCGGCATCGATCCTCACACGTTTGCGGCGGTAAAGACCGGCAGGATAGACAGCAAATTCGGCAGCTCAACGGACACGGGCGCGGCGGAGGAGATAACGTCGTACGCCCTGACGCTGAAAGGCGTGCGCCTTTGCGGCTATCACTGCCACATAGGCAGTCAGATCTTCGAGTCCGAGCCGTTCTGCCGCGCGGCGAGGATAATGACTGAATTTTCCGCTCACATAAAGCAAAAATACGGATATGAAGCCGGTATAATAAACCTCGGCGGCGGCTTCGGCGTAAGATATTACGACGGCCAGGAAGAACCCGACATCGACTCGTTCATATCGGAGATCGCGGACGTAATAAAGGGTGTCTGCGAGGCAAACGGAATGAGATTCCCGGTGATATTCATGGAACCGGGCAGAAGCATAGTCGGCGCGGCGGGCGTTACCGTTTACACGGTAGGCTCCGTCAAGACGATACCCGGCTTCCGCACGTACGTTTCCGTTGACGGCGGTATGCCGGACAACCCGAGATACGCGCTTTACGCCTCGCGCTACACGGCGCTTATCGCGAACAAGGCTTCTCTGCCCTGCACCGAGGAATACACGGTCGCGGGCCGCTGCTGTGAATCGGGCGACCTGATCGGCGAGGGCATGAGGATGCAGAGCGCCGTACGCGGCGACAAGCTCGCCGTACTCGTGACCGGCGCGTACAATTATTCCATGGCGTCAAATTACAACAGACTGCCCCTGCCGCCGATCGTCATCGTTTCCGGCGGCGCCGACAGGCTTGCGGTCAGACGCCAGAGCTTTGACGACCTGATAAGAAACGAACTGACGGAGAACTGAAATGCTTGATTCCATCATCAAAATATTCACAGACAAATCCGAGCTTATATGGTTCCTGTTGAGAATCCCCGTGGTACTGCTCGCGCTGTCGTTCCACGAGATGAGCCACGCGTACGCGGCGTACAAGATGGGCGACGAGACGGCGAAGAATCTCGGCAGACTGACGATGAACCCGCTGAAGCACCTCGATCTCGTCGGCTCGATCTGTCTTCTGCTCTTCGGCATAGGCTGGGCGAAGCCGGTGCCGATAATGACGAGGAATTTCGAAAATCCGAAAAAGGGCATGGTGCTGACCTCGCTCGCAGGTCCCGCCTCAAACGTTTTTCTGTCCATAGTCGCGTTCATTCTGTGCGTGATCTTCTCGGTGACGTTCGGATATACCGATTATCTGAAGGTCGCATCCGAGGGATTCGGCAGTATATTCGCGTTTATCCTCTGCCTGTTCCTATATATATTCCACACGGCGAACCTCGCTTACGCCATATTCAACATGCTCCCGGTGCCGCCGCTCGACGGCTCGCGCCTCGCGCTCGCGTTTCTGCCGGATAAGTTCTATTTCGGCATCATGAGATACGAGAGATATATAATGATCGGTTTTCTGGTTTTGATGTACTTCGTCGGTTTCTCGTGGCTTTCAAAGCTGATATATCTTATATCCGACGGGCTGTTTTCTCTCGTTTCACTGATTCCGGGACTTGAAGGCGTGAAGATGATACCCGACGTATTATTCTATTTCCTCGGAAATATCTGATATGGAACCTACTTATAAAATAGAGATATTCGAAGGTCCGCTCGATCTGCTTCTGTCTCTTATCTACAAAAACAAGGTCGACATCACCGACATACCGATAGCGCTGATCTTCGATCAGTACATGGAATATCTCGAGCAGATGCGCGAGATGGACATGGATATCGCCGGTGAATTCATAGTGATGGCGTCGGAGCTGATGCTCATAAAGAGCCGTATGCTTTTGCCGAAGCCGGAGGGCGAGGAGAACGCGGAAGACCCGCGCACGAAGCTCGCCAACGCCCTGATCGAATACAAGCACGCCAAGGAGACCGCCGAAGAGCTCGACGAGCTAATCCACGAATACGGC
>JAFZRM010000029.1 GCA_017619885.1 Clostridia bacterium
ATCAGAAACAACAGCTCGTTCAGGTGCAGATTCAAAGCGGACGTGATATGCCCCGATAACGTGTACTGTACCGACGAAGCGGACGTCACGGTAGAACCGGGCGGAGCTGAAATGATCTGCTTCACGCTGAAAGCGTCAGCTATGCCGGATAAAAGATTCAACCGGGCTTGTCTGCGCCTGACGCGGATAAACGACGGCTCGGTATGGACGGAATACAGGCTTCCGTTTGCGCTGCTGCGTCCGAACGTATGGAGGATAAACGGGGAAGAAAAGTACTTTCCGTGCAGTACCGTAACGCTCGACGGCGACGCGCCCGAATACGTCTGCACGACGACTTTGTGCGAGCCGAATAGCAGAAGCTGCATGATGTTCTGCAACTGCGAAAACCCGCTGAAACTCGAGCTTGACGGAAAAGTCGTCTTCGATTCCGACGGCGCGCTGTATCTGCCCGCTTACAACAGATCGCCGCGCAGTCAGAGAGCTGATTTCAACATCGAGGGCGGAGAACACGAAGTAAAAGTGACTGTCAAAAACGCGGGAAAGATGCCGAAATTCTATTTCACGTGCAATTCCGGCCACGCCTGCAGCGAGCCCGGAAGCTTTTATATGCATATTGAAGACGTTCTGAAATGATGTATCCGTAATTCAAAAGAAAAAGAAAACCGCTTCCTTTCGGAAGCGGTTTTTTTTTACGGATCAGTTGATCTCGATCTTGTGAGATTTCGGAAGTTCTTCTTTCCTCTTGGGCAGATTGAGTGTCAGAACGCCGTTCTCGTGCTTTGCGGTGATAGTCGCCGCGTCGACTTCGGAGATGTTGAAGCTGCGGGAGACGGAGCCATAGAAACGTTCGCGTCTGATATATCCTTCCTTCTTGTCTTCCTCGTTCGTTTCGCTATGTTTCTCGGCGGATATCGTGAGGATGTCGTCGTTTACTTCGACGTTGATCTCGTCGCGGCTGTATCCCGGGAGCTCCGCGTCAATGACGTAGCTGTCGCCGGTGTCCCTGATATCGGTCTTTATGCCGTTCTGGCCTTCTTCGTTGAAGAAAGCTTTCTGAAGCGCTCTGAACTCCTTGAAGGGGTCGTATCCGTTTTTCTTATATGCTGTAATTCCGTACATGATTAATACCTCATCTTTCCGGGATTTTTCATCCCTTTTGTTTGACTATATGATACACCCGATATGTTAAGTACGCAATACAAATATATTACACAATTGTAAAAAATAGCACAACAAGCACAAGAGTGCTAACTTTTTAAATGATAATCACATAATATAATCATCAATACCGAGCACACATACGATAAATTGTTTAATACACGCGTTGTGGTAGCACAATACGTATTAATGTGATAATAGTCGAAATATCGCAGATCGCGCTGAACTCATATAATAATATGTAGACAAACTCTGTGGAGGATGTTATCACATGGATCTTTTCAGCAGTCTGCATCCGGTCCTTCAGGGCCTGATCGCGACGCTTTTCACATATGCGGTCACGGCGCTCGGCGCCTCTTTCGTTTTCTTTTTCAAAAGGATAAACAAAACAGTTCTTGACGTAATGCTCGGTTTTGCCGCGGGTGTTATGACGGCGGCGTCTTACTGGTCTCTTTTGGCGCCGTCGATCGAGACGTCCGAGTCGCTCGGATACGTTCCGTGGGTCATGCCGTGCGTCGGATTCGCAGCAGGCGGCGCGTTCGTGATGTTATCCGACGTTTTGACAGATAAGGCGGAAAAATTTGATAAGAACGATTCCGGAGCAAAACGCGCTTTCATGCTCGCGACGGCGGTGACCGTCCACAATATCCCGGAAGGGCTTGCCGTCGGCGTGGCGTTCGGTTCGCTCGCGTCAGGGCAGACTTCGCTTGCAGGCGCGGTAATGCTCGCGGTCGGCATAGGTCTTCAGAACTTTCCCGAAGGGCTTTGTGTGTCCGTACCGCTTTATCTTTCCGGCAAAAGCCGTGCAAGAAGCTTCTTTATAGGGCAGGCGTCCGGCCTTGTCGAGCCGGTCGCAGGCGTGCTCGGAACGCTTTTCGCGGTCACGGTCAGGTCGCTGTTGCCGTTCGCGCTGTCGTTTTCAGGCGGCGCGATGATCGCGGTCGTATGCTCCGAGATCGTGCCCGAGGCGTTTGAAGGCGGTAAAAAAGCTGCGCTTACCGGCGTTATAATCGGCTTTACGGTGATGATGCTGCTCGACGTCGCGCTCGGTTAAAAATATTTCGAACTAATCACAAGTGATGATGTTAAATACTGAAAAAAGTTGTAAAATAATAAAAAATCAGGAGGTTTGATATGCCAAATTATAAAAAACTCGTGCTCCTTCATTCGAACGACATGCACGGTGATTTTCTCGCCGAACAGATCGACGACAAGCTCGTAGGCGGCGTTTCTCACTTATCAGGCTACGTAAGCAAGGTCAGAGCGGAAGAACCGAATACGCTTTACTGCATTGCGGGCGACATGTTCCGCGGCTCGGTCATAGACTCGGAATACCACGGCGTCTCCACCATTGAAATAATGAACGTTATCGCACCGGACGTCGTTACACTCGGCAACCACGAAACGGATTACGGCCTCGCTCATCCGCTTTTCCTTGAAAAGTGCGCGAAATTCCCGATTATAAACGCGAACATGTTCATCCGCACGAACCACGCCAGACTTTTCAAACCGTATACGATTATAGAGATGGACGGCATGAAGATACTGTTCATCGGTATCATCACCGAAGAAGTTCTTGCGCAGACCAAAAACGACGCGCTGATCGGTACGATGGTCAACATCGACGAGGCGGCGGCAGAAGTCGGAAAGATATGCAACGCGTACAACGCCGTAGACATAGATTTCACGGTCCTTTTGACTCATATAGGCTTCGAGGAAGATAAGAAACTCGCGGCAAAGCTCGATCCGTCGTGGGGCGTAGACGTTATAATCGGCGGACACTCCCACACGTTCATCGACAAACCGGCGTACGTGAACAATATACTGATCGTCCAGGCGGGTACCGGAACCGACCAGATCGGCAGATTCGATATCATAGTCGATACAGACGAAAACTGCGTGGCGAGCTACCAGTGGCAGGCTGTTCCGATAGATTCGGAGCACTGCCCGCGTGATACCGAGCTTGAAGACCTGATCTATAAATACAAGAGCCACACAGACGAGATATACGGCAGAGTCGTGACGAGGTTCACGAGAAAACTGACGCATCCGTCGAGGATCCGCGAGACCGAACTCGGCGACCTGTTCGCCGATATACTGAAAAAAAGCCTCAGCATCGACATTATGCTGCTCGGCTCCGGCAGTATCAGGACGGAAGAGCTCGGGCCTGTAGTGCTTTACGAGGATCTGTGCCAGGCGTTCCCGTACGACGATGAAGTCTACATGCTGACGGTCACGGGCAAGCTGCTGAAGAAAATGCTGCGGTACATGCTGAGAGACGAGGTATGGGAAGGCGCGCACTGCGAATTCTATCAGCTCTCGGAAGGACTGCAGGTCGTTTACTCAAAAGAAAAGCACGACTTCATCACGATCACGTTGAACGGAGCGCCGATCGAGGACGGAAGAAAATACACCGTCGGACTTCAGAGGTTCCATTATATCAACACCGATATCGGCTTCGGCGTGAGCATGGACGAGGTCTCGGAGATCTGCAAGGCGAGGATAGTCACGACTTCCTGCCGCGAAGTGCTTGACGAATACCTGTCCACGCATCAGAGGATCGACCAGAAGGCCGGAGACAGACTCATAGTCATCTGAGTATAAAAACAAAACAGCCGCTTCATCCGAAGCGGCTGTTTTATAGTTGTTATTATTTGAGTTCGGCGAAGTATTTGATCGTCCTTACCATCTGGCTGGTGTAGGAGTTCTCGTTGTCATACCACGAAACGACCTGTACCTGATAGGTATCGTCGTCGATCTTGGTGACCATCGTCTGGTTGGCGTCGAACAGCGAACCGTAGGTCATACCGATGACGTCGCTGGAGACGAGTTTCTCGGTGGTGTAACCGAAGGATTCGGAAGCCTGAGACTTCATAGCGGCGTTGATAGCCTCTTTGGTGACGTCCTTGCCTTTAACGACGGCTACGAGGATCGTGGTGGAACCGGTCACGACCGGAACTCTCTGAGCGGAGCCGATGAGTTTGCCGTTGAGTTCGGGGATGACGAGACCGATAGCCTTGGCGGCGCCGGTGGAGTTCGGAACGATGTTGGCAGCGCCGGCACGGGCTCTCTGCAGATCGCCCTTTCTGTGCGGACCGTCGAGGATCATCTGGTCGCCGGTGTAGGCGTGAACGGTTGTCATGATACCGGAAACGATCGGGAAGTTGTCGTTGAGCGCCTTAGCCATGGGGGCGAGGCAGTTGGTCGTGCAGGAAGCGGCGGAGATGATCGTATCTTCGGGCTTGAGAACGTTGTTGTTTACGTTGTAGACGATAGTGGGAAGGTCGTTGCCCGCGGGAGCGGAGATAACGACTTTCTTAGCGCCGGCGTCGATGTGAGCCTGCGATTTAGCCTTGCTGGTGTAGAAACCGGTGCATTCGAGAACGACGTCGACTCTGAGTTTCTTCCAGGGGAGGTTGGCAGCCTTGGGCTCAGCGTAGATGGTGATCTCTTTGCCGTCCACGGTGATGGAGCCGGGCTTTACGATGGTCTTGCCGTCTTCCGCGTATTCGGGTTCCTTGGACGTGACGGTGTGCTTGTTTTCACCGATGACTCCGCAGTAACCTTTCTGAGCGGTATCGTATTTAAGAAGCTGTGCGAGCATTGCAGGGCTGGTGAGGTCGTTGATAGCTACGACGGTGTAGCCCTTGGCGCCGAACATCTGACGGAACGCAAGGCGTCCGATCCTGCCGAAACCGTTAATTGCAACTCTTACTGACATATTAAAAATCCTCCATAATATGATTTTTATGTTTTTCAAGACATTATATATCCGGGTTGGATTTTTTTCAATATAATTTTTGTTAAGTAAAAAAGAATTATTCCTTATTTTGCATATAAAGAACTCAAAATAGCGTAAAAAAACAATATAATGTGTGAAAAACGCCGCCCGGATGAACCGGACGGCGTATCGCTTATTTTTTGCCGCAGCTGTTGATCAGGCAGCCGCATAGGATTATTTCCCTTTCTTTACCGGTGAGCGGCGGGAGCTTCAGTGGAAGCTCTTTGGTTTTTCCGTCTTTATAAATAATAATTCCGTTTATATCGGATATCCCGTTTCTTATCGCTTCGGCGATGCCTTTGACGTAAATCACGTCGCCCGGCGCGAGCACGGGTATTTCGTCGGAACCGTATCTGAAAGGCAGCATGCCCCAGTTTATGAGGTTGCTTCTGTATCTCTTCGTCGCGTAGTCGACGCAGACGTTCGCGAGGCCTCCGAGCACGCGCTGACAAGACGCCGCCTGTTCACGTGCTGAACCGTCGCCCGGGCAGAGTGAACACACGACGGAGCCTATCTGCGTTTTGCCGTTGTCGGGCTTGAACCCGAGCGCGTCGGAGACGAATTTATATTCATCGCCGAACACGTCGCCGCCGGCTCTGCGTTTTTCCTCGACGCCTCTGATGCGCTTTGCGACGCCCACGTAGTCCGGCACCTTGCGCGACAGCGTGAATTCGGAGAGCTTGAACGGATTTGATCGGTACGAAGACGTTTCGCCCGACGGTATCAGCTCGTCGGTAGTAGTCACCGGATCGGTGATATATGCTGCGACTTCAAGCAGAACGTCATCGGACAGCGGCGGGATCTGCGGCCAGTCGGCGATACCGGGCCCGTATCTGAGCTCGGCGTCGGGTCTTGCCTTGCCGAAGCCGTGATAAACTCTTTTGTCGTACGGCGTGCTGTCGTAAACGTAGTCGTATTTTTTATACTCCACGTCAAGCTCGGTCGCCGCTGTGAGGCGTCCGCCGTTCAGTGCAGTCGCCGCAATGCTTCTCGCGTCCATCAGCGCGACCGCGGCAAACTGACCGTTTCCGGGCTTGCTGCCCTCGCGGTTCGGGAAATTGCGCGTGGAATGGCGGATCGACAGAGATCCGTTTGACGGCACGTCGCCCGCGCCGAAGCACGGACCGCAGAAAGCGGTGCGGAGCGTGACGCCCGCCGACATAAGATCGGCCGCGACGCCGTTTCTCAAAAGCTGCAGATACGCTGGCTGGCTCGACGGATAGGCGGAAAGACTGAATTCGCCGCATCCGGTTCCGTGTCCGCGCAGGATATCGGCGGCGGCGCAAAGGTTGTCAAAAATACCGCCGGCGCATCCCGCGATCACGCCCTGATCGACGACGAGCCTGCCGTCGACGACCTTTTTACTGACGTTGAAACCGACCGCACCGAGGTTTTCGGCGGCGTATTTTTCGACTCCGCGCAGGATATCCGCGGCGTTCTCGTTGAATTCTCTTATCGTGTATGCGTTCGACGGGTGGAACGGCAGCGCGATCATCGGCTCGACCGAGCATAGATCTATCTCGACCGCGCCGTCGTAGTACGCGCCGTCGGCAGGCGATAACGGTTTATAATCGCCGCCGCGGCCGTGAAGCGTCAGATACGCCTGCGTTTTTTCGTCCGTGACCCAGACCGACGACAGACAAGCCGTCTCGGTAGTCATAACGTCGACTCCGTTGCGGAATTCCACGGGCAGATTTGCGATACCGTCGCCGATGAATTCAAGGACCTTGTTTTTTACAAAACCCGAGGGGAACACCGCGCCTATAAGCGCGATCGCGACGTCGTGCGGCCCGACGCCGGGTTTGGGGGCGCCGGTGAGCTTGACAGCGATCACTTGCGGCGCGTCGATATCGTAAGTCATGCCGACGAGCTGTTTTACGAGCTCGGGGCCGCCTTCGCCGACGGCGAGAGTGCCGAGTGCGCCGTATCTCGTGTGAGAATCGGAACCGATGATCATCTTGCCGCAGCCGGCGTAATTCTCGCGCATATAAGCGTGGATGACCGATTCATGCGCGGGCACGAACTCACCGCCGTACTTGACGCAAGCCGAAAGACCGAAGCGGTGATCGTCCTCGTTTATCGTACCGCCGACGGCGCAGAGCGAATTGTGGCAGTTTGTGAGGACGTACGGTATCGGAAATTCTTTCAGAGCCCCCGTCGCGCGCGCGGTCTGAATTATGCCGACGTACGTGATGTCGTGGGACGCCATGGCGTCGAATTTTATTTTCAGCTTATCGCCGCCCGTGACGCTGTGGGCGCGCAGTATGCCGTACGCGATAGTCTTCTCGCGCGCGGCGGTATCGGTCGACTTGATGAGCTGACCGTTTTCGTATTTTACTCCGAATTCATGTAATCTGATCATTTGGTTGTTCCGTTTCTTTTCTGAGTATGTAGTGACCGAGCGGCGGTACGGCGACCGTATCGGCGTACTTGCCGCCGTCCGTGTCGAGATAATTTCCGCCGAGGAATATTTCGGCTGTTTTATCCGAGACGTTCGATACGAATACGTGACAGTCACGCTTCAGTATCAGTATACCGTCTCCGGCGTATTTCACCGAAACGTCGCCCGTTATGTTTTTCCTGTATTTCAGCAGTTTTCTCACCGCTTCGGTGATCTGCGTATCCTGACGCCCCCACGAAAACGGCATGCGGTTGAACGGATCTCTGTATCCCTGCATACCCGCTTCGTCGCCGTAGTAGACGGAAACGATACCGGGACAGAAGCAGAGAAGCGAGAACGCGAGAAGAAACCGTCTGCGTGCAAGATCGTATTGAAATTTCGTCATCCGCTTTACGGCAAGCACGGATCCGGGAAGATCGTTCGCGGGGTCGCCGCCGAGCACGGTCATGATCCGCTCCGTGTCGTGACTGCCGAGAAAGTTCATGAGGAAGTCTTTCACATGGGCGGGATAATGCGTGTTTATAAGCGTCAGAGCCTTTGTTACGGCGTCCGCGTCGCCGGTCTTGACGTACGTGATCACCGCGTCGCGAAGCGGGTAATCCATGACCCCGTCAAGTTGAGCGTGCGAGAAATAATGCCTTCTTTTGCCGTATGAGATCTTGTTTGAAGCATCCTCCCATACCTCGCCGATTACGACGGCGCCGGGCTTTTCTTCCTGCGCCGCGCGCTTGATCCCGACGAGCAGATTCTCCGTCAGCTCGTCGGCGACGTCGAGGCGGAAGCCGTCGGCGCCCATGCGAAGATATTTCTTTATGACGCCGGCCTGCCCGCAGATAAGATCGAATACGGCGGGGTTGTCCTGATCGAGCTTCGGCAGCGCTTTTACGCCCCACCAGCATTCGTAATCATCCGGCCACGCTCTGAAGAAATACCAGTCGCGGTATTCGGATTCCGGGTCGTTGTACGCGCCGCCTTCGCCGTATTTTTTATACTGATTGAAGTAAACGCTCCGATTCCCGGTATGATTGAAAACGCCGTCGATTATAACGCGCATCCCAAGCGAATGCGCCTTTTCACACAGTTCGGTGAAAGCTTCGTCGCCGCCGATACATCCGTCGACTTTCATAAAATCGCCGACGTCGTATCTGTGATTAGAATACGCTTCGAATATAGGCGAAAGGTAAATGATATCAGCCCCGAGATCGTGCAGATAACGCAGTTTTTCGGTGACGCCGTAAAGGTCTCCGCCGAAGAACGAGTTGTTTTCCATCTCCATTCCGGGATATTCGGTATATTCCGGGATACCGTTGTACCAGTCGTCAAAATAGACCGCGTCTTCCCGCTTAGGGCTTTTTCCGCTTTTGAAGAACCTGTCGACGAATATATGATACATATTCGCGCCGGCAAAAACGGGATCGACCCCGGCGAACTCTTCGGTATAAAGCAGCTGGAATCTGCCGCATTCCGACAGTTCTGTGCGGAGGATGCCGTGAGTTTCATCGCCTTGGCTGTGAACGAAGTATTCGCCGCCGTCAAGCGTCAGACGAAACGTCGCGTAATACAGCCCCGGCGAGGGAGTGAAGACGGATTTGAACGCGTCTCTGTCACCGCTGATACCGTCATACTCGGCGTCGATCTCAAGCGTTTCCCCGGACTCGTCGCTGTATAATATCAGCTCAGCCGACGTGCAGCAAAGGATACGCCGCACGAATACAGTGCATTCGCCGCCGCTGTAACGGAACAGAACGGGATCTGCCGGGTAAAGCCCGTCGGCGTCGACGCCGTCATACAGCGTTATCATTCTACGGGTCTGATATGCCAGATACCGTCGGCGTATTCGCGGACGGAACGGTCTGACGAGAACTCGCCGGACGAAGCTATGTTGTCGAGGCTCATACGCGCCCAGTTCGTCTTGTCTTTATAATCCTCGTTCATTTTTGCGTGGACGTCGATATACGAGGAGAAATCTGCGAGGCACATATACGGATCCGGCACGCCGTTGCAGTAGAGCAAATAATCGGAAAATTCCGAGAACGAATATCCGCAGAAACCGCGGTTCAGCGTTTTGATAACGTTCTGAACCGTATCCGATTTTGCGAAATTCTTCGAGGAGTATCCGGACGCCCAGAGCGAATCGACCTCGTCTGCGCGCAGACCGAACAGATAAAACGATTTGCCGCCGAGCTTTTCATACATCTCGACGTTTGCGCCGTCGTACGTACCGACGGTCACAGCGCCGTTCATCATCAGCTTCATGTTGCCGGTACCGCTCGCCTCTTTTCCGGCAAGCGAGATCTGCTCAGAGATCTCCGCCGCAGGAATCAGCTTCTCAGCAAGTGATACGCAATAGTTTTCGAGAAATACGACGGAAAGCTTGTCTTTCATCTCCGGCCGCTGTGCTATATCCCGGCTCAGATATGATATCAGCTTGATTATCTGTTTTGCGTGATAGTATCCCGGCGCAGCTTTTGCGGAAAAGATGAACGTCTGAGGCAGTACGTCTTTTCCTGGGTTTTCAAGGATATCGTTGTAGATCGATATGATGCGCAGAACGTTTAACAGCTGCCGTTTATATTCGTGCATACGCTTGATATGCACGTCGAACAGCGAGTTCGGATCTATGCTGACGCCTTTAACCGATTTTGCGTACGCGGCGAGGCGGTTTTTGTTATCCTGTTTGATCTTCTGCAGCCGTTCGAGCACCGACGTATCGTCCCTGAATGCGGAAAAACCGGAGAGAAGTTCGGTCTTTTTTCTGTATTCCGTACCGATACATTCATCGAGCAGGGAAGCGAGTTCCGGGTTGGAATACAACAGCCATCTTCTGTGATCTATACCGTTCGTAACGTTTGTGAATTTACCGGGATCGTTTGAATAGAAATCGGAGAAGACCGTATTTTTCAGAATTTCCGAATGCAGCGCGGAAACGCCGTTCACCGTATGAGAGCCGACGACTGAAAGATTCGCCATTCTGACGGTACCGCCGCCTATCATCGCCATGCGGCCGATCCTGTCTCTGTCGTGTGTGAAGTTGTTCCACAGATCTTCGCAGAAACGGCGGTTTATCTCGCTGATTATCGAATAGATCCTCGGCAGTTTGAGGCGGAACAGATCCTCTCGCCAGGTCTCAAGCGCCTCCGGCATGACGGTGTGATTCGTGTACGAAGTTGTGCGCAGGGTAATATCCCACGCCTTTTCCCAGCTGTAATCGCATTCGTCGAGCAGCAACCTCATCAGCTCCGCTACGCACATCGCCGGATGGGTGTCGTTTATATGGATCGCAACGTATTCCGGCAGATCGTCGGCCGTTCCGTGCGCTTCAAGGTGGTCGTGAAGAATGTTCTGAAGCGCCGCGGAAACGAGGAAATACTGCTGCGTCAAACGCAGCATTTTTCCTGCGTCGTGATCGTCGGAAGGATATAAGACCTTTGATATAAGTTCGGCGTTCGTACTTTCCTCAAGCGCTTTCAGATATCTGCCCTGTGAGAAAGCCTTCATGTCGAAGTTCTTGAAATCGCGGGCGCGCCACAGACGCAGAATATTCACGGCTTTATTTCCGGCGCCTGAGATCATCATATCGTACGGTACGGCTTCGACTTCATCGGCGTCGACGTTTTCGATATACATCTTGCCGTCGCGCCAGTCTTCGACTATCCTGCCGCCGAATTTGACGGTGACGGCACAGTCGGTCCTCGGGACGAGCCACGCTTCGCCCGTCGGCAGCCAGATGTCGGGAAGTTCCGCCTGTTCGCCGTCTATTATCTTCTGTTTGAACAGTCCGTATTCGTAGCAGATGCTGTGTCCGGTAGCCGGATAGCCCTGCGCCGTGAGGGAATTCATATAGCACGCCGCGAGTCTGCCGAGACCGCCGTTTCCGAGCGCCGGATCTACTTCCGATTTTATGAACGACGAAAGCGAGAATCCGAGAGACGAAAGCGCGGCGTCATACTGTTCGTACAGTCCGAGATTGTAAAGATTTGATTTCAGCGACGGGCCTATAAGGAATTCCATACACATATAGTAAACCTTTTTCGCGCCGGACTTAGCCGCTTTTGCTTCAAAAGCGGCGTTCTTTTTCATCAGGATGTCGCGGATCGTCATAAGCGTCGCGTTGTACATCTGATCGTCAAGTGCGTTTTCGGGCTTTGTCGCGAAATATCTGTCGAGTTTGTCTGTTATAAGTGATCTTATCTGTTGTTCGGTCATTTTGCTCAGGGCCTTTCGGGTAGAATAGCGTTATATAATTGATAGTATTTTTCAGCGGACGTGTTCCACGAAAAATCATGTTTCATTACTTTGACGGTCAATGCTTTAAAGGCTTCTTTGTCGCGGTACAGACCGAGCGCCTGACGGATAACGAACAGCATGTCGTTGCCGTTGCAGGCGGCAAAGGTGAAGCCGTTGCCGACCTGCTTTCCGTCGACGAATCTGTACGGCTTTATCGAATCGTAAAGACCGCCTGTTTCGCGAACGATCGGGACGGCGCCGTATCTGCTCGCGATCATCTGCGACAGACCGCACGGCTCGAAGCGCGACGGCATAAGGAACAGGTCGGACGCCGCGTAGATCTTCTTCGACAGCGTTTTGTCGTACATTATCATCGAACGCACTTTGTCTCTGTGTCGAGCTTCAAGACCTCTGAAGAAGTTCTCGTAATGCCGGTCGCCGCAGCCGAGGACGATGAACTGCACGTCGTCCTGCAACAGCTCGTCGACCTTTGACGCGACGAGATCTATGCCTTTCTGATCGGTCAGACGGCTGATAAGCGAGATCAACGGGATATCTTCCGATTCCGGCAGCGCGAGCTGTCTTTGAAGTGCTTTTTTGTTCTCAGCTTTTCTGCCGACGCTGCGATAAGTGTAGTTTCTTTCAAGCGCCTTATCCGTCTTCGGGTCGTAATAATCGTAGTCGATCCCGTTCAGAATGCCCGACAGCTTGCAGGAATACATCCTGATTGCCGGATCGAGCCCGTGACCGTATTCGGCGGTCTTTATCTCTTCGGCGTATCTTTCACTTACCGTGACGACCTGATCGGCACAGACGACCGCGCCTTTCATCAGGTTAATGCAGCCGTCCTGATCGACGATCGACGCCCATGACGGCTCAAGATCGAATACGTCCCCTGCGATCGCGTGGTCGTATTGCCCCTGAAACAGGATATTGTGTATCGAAAACACCGCTTTGATATCACGGTAGAATTCCGAATTGCAGTATCTCGTTTTCAGGTAAATGACGGCGAGAGCCGTCTGCCAGTCGTTGCAGTGCAGTATATCGGGATAATAGTTGATCTGCGACATGAAAGCCAGCACCGACGCGCTGAAATACGCGAATCTCTCCCCGTCGTCATAATCGCCGTAAAGCGAGCCGCGGCGGAAATAATACTCGTTGTCGACGAAATAGTACGTTACGCCGTTAAGCTCGTACGAATATATTCCGCAGTACTGGTTCCGCCAGCTGAGTCTTACCGAAAACTCGCACACCTTCGTCATTTTCTCGCGGTATTCCGTGCGGATAGACGAATAGAGCGGGGAAATGACGGCAACGTCGTCGTCCGGATGCCGTTTTTTCAGTGCCGCGGGGAGAGAACCCATGACGTCTGCAAGACCGCCCGAGGATGAAAACGGCAGTACCTCGGAGCCTGCGTAGAGTATTTTCATAAAGCTTCCTTAAACGATGGAGTTTTTGGGCACGTAGAACGGATACGACTCGTGCCCGGACAGCGTGACGCCGTCCTTGATGATTACGTTCTTGTCGAGCACGGTGCAGTTAACCGACGCGCTGGACCCGATAACGGTGTCCTGCATCACGATCGAATTGCGAACTACCGCGCCGGGACGCACGGTCACGCCGCGGAATATGATCGAGTTCTCGACCGTGCCGCTGATGACGCAGCCGTCGGCGAGCAGGGAATTCGATACGAACGAACCGGCTGTATATCTGGTAGGCGGCGAATTTCTGACCTTAGTGTAAACGGGTCTGTTCTTCACTTTAAAGAGCGTACGTCTGACTTCGGGATCGAGCAGCTGCATGCTGCACGCGAAGTATTCGGCAAGCGAGCTGACGCAGGCGAAATAGCCTTCGTACGAATACGCCATGATCTTGTATGATCTGATGTTGCGCAGGATTACGTCGGAGTTGAACGACGTGTAACCGTGAGCAGACGCGTCCATGATGATGTCGAGCAGCTTCTGGCGGCCGATCACCATTATGTTGAGGCTTATGTCGTGCTCGCCGCTGATATCCTTCGGATACACGAGAAGATCGTTGACGCGGCTGTCGGCGTCGGTGCGGACGATGACGTTTTTCGCCGCGAGCTCCTGGGTAAGATTCGTCTTTTTCGTCGCGATCGTTATATCGGCGCCGTTCTTCTGATGGAAGTCGATCATGTCGCCCAGGTCTATGTTGCATATAACGTCGCAGTCGGAGAGGACGACGAGGTCTTCCTTTCTGCGCGAGATATAAACGGTCGCGGTCTTCAACGACTCAAGACGTGTGGGAACGTGAGACTGTCTCGCTTCCTGTGCGAACGCGGTGAAGTTCGGCGGTATGAGCTTGATGCCGCCGCTCCTGCTGGCGAGGTCCCAGTCTTTACCGGTACCGATGTGGTCGACGAGCGACTGGTAGTTTGCCTGCGTGATTATACCGACGCTCGTTACGCCGGAATTTACCATGTTTGAAAGCGTGAAATCTATGAATCTGTATCTGCATCCGTAAGGGACGGACGCGGTCGTGCGAAGACGCGTAAGCTCGGGGATATTGCTGTCGTGCACGTTTGAAAAGATGATACCTGTAACAGACATTTATTTATCCTCCTTCGGCAGTTCGCTCGTCATCGTTCCGCCTTTTATAACGGTCCCGTCCGGAAGCTCCATATCGGCTCCGAGCAGACTTATCCCGGCGCCGGAGCCGAGCCGCTCGCCGACACGGCAGTTCTTTCCGACTTTGATGCGGCAGTCAAGTATGGAATAATTGACGACGGATCCTTCGCCGATCCTCGTTTCTTCAAATATGACGCTGTCGCGCACTTCCGCGCCTTCGGCCACGCGTACGCCGCCGAAAAGGACGGAGTTGACGACCTTGCCGTATATCTCACAGCCTTCGGTGATAAGCGAATTCTCAACGGAGCCGCTCTTGCCGATGAAGTGCGGAGGTCTCGTCGCGTTGCGGGAAAAGATCCTGCGTTCGGGCGTCCTCAGATCGAGCGCGGGTGTCTCGCCTATCAGATACATGTTCGCTTCCCACAGGCTCTGTACGGTACCGACGTCCTTCCAGTATCCTTTGAACGGGTATGCGAACATCTTAGCGCCGGAACCCAGCATCGCGGGGATCACGTTTTTACCGAAGTCGTTCGCGGAGCCCGGGTCAGCGTCGTCGGCGGCGAGGTACTTTTCGAGCACGCCCGTGCCGAAGATGTAGATGCCCATCGAGGCTTTCGTGCTCTTCGGATGGCTCGGCTTCTCCTCGAATTCGTAGATGCTTCCGTCGTTGTTCGCGTTCATGATGCCGAAGCGCGAAGCCTCGGACAGCGGAACGTCGATGACCGCGATAGTACAGTCCGCGCCCTTTTCCTTGTGATAGCGGAGCATATCGGAATAATCCATCTTGTAGATGTGGTCGCCCGAAAGGATCAGGACGTAATCCGGATCGTAACGCTCGACGAAGCCGAGGTTCTGATAGATCGCGTTCGCGGTTCCTTTGTACCAGTATGCGCCGTTGGCGCGCTGATACGGCGGGAGGATCTTTACGCCGCCGTAGGTCTTGTCAAGGTCCCACGGCTGACCGCTCCCTATGTACTCGTTAAGAACGTAAGGCTGGTACTGCGTGAGCACGCCGACGGTATCTATGCCGGAGTTCACACAGTTGGATAAGGTGAAGTCGATGATCCTGTATTTGCCTCCGAACGGAACGGCGGGCTTCGCCGTTTTTTCGGTGAGGTTGTACAGGCGGCTGCCCTGACCGCCCGCAAGCAGCATGGCAACGCATTCTTTCTTTTGAAGCATGTTGTCCGTACCTCCAGTTTATTTTAACGGTCTCATATTTTCACATTTGTATATCACGGCGGAAAGCGGCGGCAGATCGACTGTGATGCTCATGCCGAATCCGTCAGACGGGATCCTTTTCGAGGGAACGGGAAGAGAAGTCCCGGCCGACGATGAAAACGCCGCTCTGTATAGCCCGGGCTTGGGTACGCCGATCCGCATTTTCGTGACCGGCACGGCGGAAAAGTTGAAAGCGCATAAGACGAACGAGCCGTCGCCGGAATAACGCAGAAATACCGAAGCGTTTTTTGCCGACTCGTCGGCTTTTATCCATTTGAATCCGTCCCAGGACAGATCACGCTCCCACAGCGCGGGCGTGTCGAGATAAAAGTGATTGAGCGCCGCGGTATAGCGCAGCATATCTGCGTGGCGTTCGTACGAGGTCATGAACCATTCGAGCGACGAAGTGCAGTCCCATTCACGGAACTGTCCGTATTCGGAACCCATGAACAGCAGCTTTTTGCCGGGATGACACATCAGATATGCGAGGAAGCAGCGCATCCCGTCAAATTTCTGATCGTAGCTGCCGAACATCTTGTCAAGCAGCGATTTTTTGCCGTGCACGACCTCGTCGTGCGAGATAGCGAGTATGTAATTCTCCGAAAACGAGTACATCAGCGAGAACGTGAGGCACCTGTGCTCGTGCTCGCGGAATACGGGATCGGTGCCGACGTATTTCAGCATGTCGTTCATGAATCCCATGTTCCATTTGAAGCTGAACCCGAGTCCGCCCATATATACCGGTTTTGTCACCATCGGCCAGGCGGTAGATTCCTCGGCGATCATCAGCACGTCGCCGTAACGCTCGAACACCGCGCAGTTCAGTTTTTTTAAGAAGGCGATCGCTTCGTAATTCTTGTTCGATCCGTCCGGCGCCGGTATCCATTCGCCCGGCTTGCGGTCGAAATCGAGATAAAGCATCGACGACACCGCGTCGACACGCAGACCGTCTATATGGTATACGTCGAACCAGTATAAAGCGTTTGAGATCAGGAAAGACTGGACTTCTTCGCGTCCAACGTCGAAATATCTAGTGCCCCAGACCTTGTTTTCTTTTCTGTCCTCTCCCTGGTATTCGTAGCAGAAACCGCCGTCGAATTCGATCAGACCGTGTTCGTCCTTTGAAAAATGTGCGGGCACCCAGTCGAGCAGGACGCCGACGCCGTAGGAGTGCATTTTGTTGACGAAATACATGAAATCCTCGGGCGTGCCGAAGCGAGACGTCGGTGCGTAGAAGCCGCAGATCTGATACCCCCAACTCTCGTCAAGCGGATGCTCGGCGACGGGCAATAGCTCGATATGCGTGTATCCCATGCGCTTGACATACGGCCCGAGACGGTCGGCGAGCTCACGGTAACTGAGATATCCGCCGTCGGCGCCGCGCATGAACGAGCCGAGATGGACCTCGTATACGTTGATCGGAGTAGAGTACGCGGGCGTTGTTTCCGTCGGGATCATCGCCTTTTTCCTTGACGACAGCCAGCCGCCGTCGGTCCACGGGAATTCCGGAAGCTCGTACAGATACGACGCCGTTTCCGTATGCGTGCCGCAGTAATACGCGTACGGGTCCGCTTTGAATACGGCTCTGCCGTGATTCATTATGAGATATTTATATTTGAGTTTGTCGGAATTCTTGAAGTCAAGTCTGATCTTTGCTTCCCAGAGGCCTTTTTTCGTGATCTTCTTCATCGGGCACGATTCGTTCCACCCGTTGAAATCACCCGTCACGTATACGGCGTCGGCGTTTGGCGCCCAGGTGCGGAACACCGTATAAACGCCGCCGTCTTTGTCCGTACGCTTGTGCGCGCCGAGGTACTCGTACGCCTTGAAATACGTCCCCTGATGAAACAGATATCTTTCGTTTTTATCCGTCATGGTATGATCCTTGCAATTTAATAAGTCTATTATATATGATACAATTGAACATTTCAAGATTTTTTCCGAAGTTTTTATAAAATATCATAAAATACATTCGTTTACAATTTACCGGTTGAAAAATCAAAACGTGCGTCGTATCATAAATACGAATAAATAGCAAGAGGACCTGATATGATAAAAATTGCACCTTCGATACTCTCGGCCAATTTTTCAAGGCTCGGGGAACAGATACTTGAAACAAAAAACGCCGGTGCGGAATATCTGCATATTGACGTAATGGACGGCATTTTCGTACCGAACATCTCGTTCGGCGCACCGGTATATAAATGCATCAGAAAACTGTCTGACCAGTTTTTTGACGTTCATCTGATGATCGTCGATCCCATGCGTTACGTAGACGATTTCGTCAAAGCCGGCGCCGATAATATCACGATCCATCATGAGGCGTGCGCAAATCAGATCGAGACGCTTCAGTATATCAAAAGTAAAGGTATTAAAGCGTCGATCTCGATAAAACCGAAGACGGATCCGCAGGTACTGCGCAATTATCTGCCGTACGTCGACATGATTCTTATCATGTCGGTCGAACCTGGATTCGGCGGCCAGTCGTTCATCCCGTCGGCGACAGAAAGCACCAAAACCGCGTATATGCTCGTTAAAGAGTCGGGACGCGATATAGATATCGAAATCGACGGCGGACTCAGCGCGAAGAACGTCGATCTCGTAACGTCCGTAGGCGCGAACGTTATCGTCGCCGGATCCGCCGTGTTCGGCGCGCCAGACATGGCGACAGCCGTCGCTGACATAAGAGCCGCCGGCGACAAAGCGTATTTGAAGGCACTTTAAAATCAGATCAATCGGAGGGCGGACATGAAAAAAGCCGCTGCCGCGATCGTCGCGGCGCTGTTTATGCTTTTGAATATAGACGCGGCCGCCGTGATCCAGTATCCGCCGAAGGATACGGATATCACGGTGAACGTGCCCGTATACGATATCCCTCCCGTCATCGACGGCGAGATCGGCGAGGACGAATACTGCAGTCTTCAAATAGATCGCACCTCGCTGTCTTTCGTCGTCGGTTCGGAATCCGACTGGTCGCGAGTTCGCGATACAGTTTTTACAGCGTACGCCTGCGTTTGCTCGGACTGCTTCTATTTCGCCCTTAAGACGCAGCTTCCGGCGCAGTATTATAAGACCGACTGCGAACCGCGCCTGATGTGGGCGCAGACGGCTCTGCTCATTTCGCTCGCGCCCGCCGGCTCATCCGGCAGGACGGCGCTCGAATTCGGCATACGCCCGAACGGTCAGAGTTACGTTTTCAACAAGTACGCCGGCAAACAACTAGATCTGACCGGATCTTTTTCGGCGACCTACTCCGACGGCATAGCTGTTTATGAAGTCAAAGTTCCGCTTTCCGCTTTCGGCGCGGAAGGGAAAGACCGTTTTTCGTTCTGCTTCAGCATCTCCGAAGGAAATTTCTACGATAACGAGCGGATCGCGTACGTTCAGTTCGGGCAGGGGATCTCCGGGTTTTCGACCGCGGAAGACGCGAACGCCGGAAAAGACGCGGCGCTGTTTCCAACGGTCATCCTTACCGATCAGTCCGGAGTGACCGTTACCGAACCGCCGGACACCGAGCCGTCAGAGCCTCCGGATACGGGATCCGATCTGCTCGTATGGGCGGCCGTGATCGTGGCGACGGCACTTGTCGTCGCCGCTCTGATAGCAAACGCAAAAAGAAAACGCGCCTGAGGGAGAGGCAACATAAAGAAGAAACAAACCCACTCTGACGTCTTTCGATTACAGAAAGTGTCATAGTGGGTTATTTTCTTTCAGCTTGTTCTAACCGCTTTTACATTAAGAATGATTTTGAAAACAGCTAAATTGCTCGCAGTCGCTCGCAGCTAAATTATCTCACTGCGTTCGATAGCTAAATTGTCCCATAGGGACAGCTAAATTAAATTCGCCTTTTTCAGCTCGGCAAAGCCGAATTTAGC
>JAFZRM010000197.1 GCA_017619885.1 Clostridia bacterium
GGCGCTGTCCGGTATCGACCGTTTCGTCTTCGAGATGCAGGACGTCGGCTCGCGGTATTTCACGTACGTTTCAACGCTTTTCTGTGTTATGCGCGCGTGCGGCAGGTCCGGCGTGCCGCTGACCGTGCTCGACCGCCCGAATCCGATCGGCGGCGCGGTAGAGGGCTGTCTGCCCGATCAGAAAAATCTGTCTTTCATAGGCATGACCGAGGTGCCGATACGGCACGGCATGACGGTCGGTGAGCTCGCGCGGTTCTATAACGGCGAATACGGGCTCGGCTGCGATCTCAGCGTCGTTGAACTATCCGGCTGGCGCCGCGATACGTATTACGACGAGACGGGGCTGCCCTTCGTGCGTCCGAGCCCGAATCTGCCGACGTTCGAGTCTGTGCTTCTGTACAACGGCACGTGCATGCTCGCCGGCACGAACGTATCCGAGGGGCGCGGCACGACTCTGCCGTTTTCCATGATCGGCGCGGAATTCATTGATCCCGACGCGCTCTGCCGTGAGCTTTCGCGGTGTGATCTGCGCGGCGTCGCGTTCAGCCCGGCGTATTTCCGCCCCGATTATTCAAAATCCGCCGGAAAAGTCCTGTACGGCGTGCAGATACACGTCACGGACAAGCGTGCGCTTCAGCCCGTGCGCCTCGGCGTGACGCTGATAAGGACGCTTCAGCGGATGTATCCCGAAAGCTTCCGCTTCAACGAGCCCGCGCACGGCGGCAGATACCATATAGATCTGTCGAC
The DNA here is from genome assembly GCA_017619885.1 of Clostridia bacterium. Classification (GTDB taxonomy): domain Bacteria; phylum Bacillota; class Clostridia; order Oscillospirales; family CAG-272; genus UBA1248. The sequence continues at coordinate 748 of JAFZRM010000197.1, forward strand.
CGGCAACTCCGATCTGCGTCTATCGCCCGACGGCGCCGACGCGATAATGCAGAGATGGAACGCGGACGCCGAAGCGTTTTCCGCAAGAACGGAAAAATACCGGCTTTACGAATAAAAAGATACGGTCATTTGACCGTATCTTTTTATTCAAATCTGACGTCCGAGACGCCGGGGTCAAGAATTACAGATCTGCGTTTGAAGAATTCGCCGCGGCGTTTCACTATGCGGACGAAAATGCGCACCGGCTCGCCGTTGACCGTTGCGCGCCCGACGCCGTCCGGCAGGATCACGGAGACACTTCTCTTCGTCGGGTTGTCGAACACGAAGCCTTCTTTTCCGGCGTCTTTTACCGAGCACTCCGCACGGTCGAACCACCATCGGGTGAGCTTCTGCGGCGCGGTGAACCAGACGCTGTACTTTCTCTCTTTTATATACGACAGCGCGTGATCTATCGCGCGCAGCGCGGGCGCCGGGTCGAAGCCGATCTTTCCCGAGATATAATGCGGGTGCGTGAACAGCTGAAGCGTGCTTCCGCGCTCGGCTCCGTGGTCGATATACTTCTCAATCTTTTCGTATTCCTCCCGGCTGCCGGTATAGATCCTCGGTTCGTAATACGAGTTGTAGATCTCGCAGAACGGCAGCTGTGCGTTGCCGTGCGCGGCGTCGTCGAGCACGAAGCGCGGATAAGACGTGCCGCAGGCGAATCCCGACAGATTGAACGCGTTTATGTCCGACGGATCGGGCTTCGCCTCGAATCTGTTGTTGTCGCTTTTACAGCCGCATTTTACCTGCATGCGGTATCTGTCCGCGGCTGAGCCGACCTGTATCAGGCAGTGGTTCACCGGGGAAAACGGCTCCTCGCAAAACGCCCGGACGTACATATCGCGCTGGAGTTGAGATCCGCGCTCCGAGTACTCGAACCGCGTGAAATCGAAGTGAAGATCGGTTTCACAGCCCCATTCGTGAAGCGTGTCGAACTGTTCCTTGCTTATGACGAAACGGCCTTCCGCGTCCGCGGGCATGAGGTTTATGTGATACGGCAGTCCGCGCGATTTCATGGCGCGTGCGGCCTCCATATCGTTTTCCGCGGAGCCGGCGTCGTCGTCGCCGGCGAAATACAGCGCCATATCGCACAGGGCGCCGTCGATGACCGGCAGTTCGGATACGCGGGCGAAGCCGAGGCCGGACAGGATACCGTCGAGGCACGACAGGTATTCTTCGGCGTACGGGATATCGCAGTCGTAGTCCGGCGGTATCACGTATCCGTCGGGGACGCGCCCGAACGGTACGAGCTGCTGTACCGGCTCGTACGTCGGCGCGCCGTCCGCCGCGTGCCAGAGCGTTCCGGGCAGATCGAACGAAAAATAGTAAACGCGCTCGCCCGTGCGCGCGAAAGCCGCCCCGGTATTGTCTTCACCGTCGGCAAAAGTGCCCAAGACCGTCGCGTCGCCGTCCGTGATCGCGCCGACCGCGCCGATGACCGGCAGAGGCGTGGTTTTATCGAGGCTGAAATATCCGGTGACGGTATAGTCGCCGCGCGATATCGAAAGCGGCCTTGTCGCGGGGAAAACGCCGGGCGCGGTCGTGCCGAAACCGATCAGCGTACATCCGCGTCCGAGCGCTGACGAAAGCGCGTCTATCCCTTCCGCGTCAGGCGTCTCCGCGCCGATCAGCAGCGCGTCGCCCGCGCCGGGGATATCAGGATCGCCGGGGGTAAACCGGTGAGCCGTGAAGCCGAGCGTTTTCAGCATCAGCGGCAGATACGCGGGCGTGTAATCGCGGCCGGCTTCGTTGCAGCCTTTGCGGCTTTTTTCATCGCTGTAATAATAGATCTGCATTCAGCGCCTCGTCATTTGCGGAAATCCGGCACTTCGAGCATCACGCCGCCGCGCCGGGCGGATTCCGCCGCCATGATCGCCGGCGCCGCGGTCTCGACCGCTTTATAAACGTCCATCGGCGGCGTCTTGTCGTTTTTGATCGCGTCGATAAAATACATTATAGGGTAGAAGTCCGCGCCTCCGTGAAGCGCGTTTCGCACATACTCCGGCTGATCGGGATCGACCGTGCCCCAGTCCGCCTGCACCCAGCCGACGTCCGCCGTGAACAGCTTCATCGTGTCGAACGTACTGCGGCAGGTCTCAGCCGACGCCTTGCTCCCCTTTATCTGATACCAGTGCGCCGACGTGTACGATTTGAAGCCGTAAGGCGCCGAGAATCCGGCACGAAGCGAGAAGATCGTGTCGTTGCTGTTGTACATCAGCGCCGTCTGCAGGTCCACCATATCGAAATGCGGCTCGGCGTAGCTTCCGCGGCGCGTGCCGAGACAGCTGACCTTCTCTATCCTGCCGCCGGTGACCGACAGAAGCGGCGAAAGCTCGTGCGGCAGATACAGGATCGGCTCAAGAAACGCGTAATATCTCCACGACGGAATGCAGTCGGGATCGTTCATCTCTTCGGGCGTTCTCGGATAAACGGAGTAATTCGTCTTTTTATTGCGGAGCATGTCCCAGACGGGCTCGTAGTGCAGATATTCGCCCTCGGCGTAGTAGATCTTGCCGAAAGTGCCTTCCGCCGCCATCTTACGCCACTGCTTGACGAAATTCCAGTATCTCGTCTGCTCCGCGAGCTGATATTTGCATCCGGTAGCCTCGACGGCGTCGACGAGGTCGCGGCACTGCTTTATCGTAAACGCGGCGGGCACCTCGGTCATGACGTGTATGCCGCGGTGCATCGCGTCGACAGCGTAGTCGACCTGCTTGTCGGGGTCGATGCCGATTATCAGCGCGTCGAGCCTCGTACTCTTCATCATGTCCTCGTAGCAGGTAAAGGCGCGCGCGTCGCCTCCGTGCGCTTTGTTATAAGCGTCGGCGACCTCCTCCGCTCTGTGATCCGCTATGTCCGCAAAGGCGACGAATTCGACGTCCTCGTGCATGGCGTAGCATTCGGTCAGCTGCGCGCCGCGCGGACCGACGCCGAGAAATCCCAAACGTATCTTTTTCATAAAAGTGCCCCTTTCCTCTTGACATAACAACTATCATGCTGTATACTTATATTATAATCATATTTTCATGCGCTGACAATACAAATACGTCCAATAAAAATACGAATTCGGCCCGGTAATTATATGAAAGAAGAATTTGCTCCGCTCGTGATATCGCCGATACCGGTATATCCGTTTCTGTCCGTCCGGAATTTCTATACGGTCATATACATGACGTATTCCGACGGATTCATATTCTCGGGAGAACGCCACGCGTTCCGCGAACTGACGTACGTGGACGAGGGCTCGTGCGTCGTGACGTCCGACGACGTGACGTACGCCTGCGGCAAAGGCGATCTCGTGCTTCACGCGCCAGGCGCTTTTCACAGCATGCGCGTTGAAAAGAACGAGAGCAGCCGTCTGCTCACGCTGTCGTTCGACCTGAACGGCCCGGCGTCCGGCCTTTTCCCCGGCAAGTACACGTTAAAAGACGGCGAGCGCGATATAATCTGCCGCATGATCGGCCAGCTGAGGACGCTTTTCGGCGACGGGGCGTACGGCGATATAAAGCTCACGCAGGCGTTTTCAAGCGTCCCCGCCGACGACGTCCATATACAGATGATAAGAGTCCTGCTCGAGCTGCTGTGTCTGTCCTTGACGGAGCGCGGCGGATCGTCGCGAGAAAAGCCGTCGACCGATCCGCGGGCGCTCTGCTATGGCAGGATCATGACGTTTCTGAACGACAACGTAAACAAAAATCTGACGCTCGGCGACGTCTGCCGCGGCGTATACGAGTCGCCCGGGAAAGTCAAGGACGTTTTCCACCGCTTCACCGGCGGCGGCATCATGAAATACTTCCACACGCTGCGCATAGGCAGGATAATGGAACTATTGGGGGACGGGCACAGCGTCAAGGATACGGCGTCGCTTATGGACTTCTCCTCTCCGTATTATCTTTCCTATTATTTCAAGCGCGAGACGGGGATGACCGTACGCGAATATCTGCAGAACAGAGACGCAAAATAAAAACCGGATCGAATCCGGTTTTTTATTTGTCAGTCCGATGATCCTTCGCGGGCGGGTGCGATCCCGACGCCCGCCGCGGCGGTCTGCCAGGCCCTGCCGTGGAATTTGAATGCGCCCGTATCGTTGTAATAAGCGTAAGCGACCGAGCCGTCGCCGTATGTGAACGCGATGATATAGGTCGTGCCGCCCGCGGGCTCCGCGCAGGCCGATCCGCCGTCAAGCTCCGGTATCAGCGCTGTGAGCGCGTCGATATCCGCCTGTCCTTTGTAAGTGACGGTCCTGTCGACGGTGCTGACGATAACGGAGGTCACGCCGCTTTTCTCAAAGTCGCGGATCTGCACCGTTTTCCCGCTGTCCGGGCTGAATACGGGTCCGTCCTCCGAGAACGTGACGACTCCCGCCTCGCCTATCGCGATACAGCCGAGATCGGCTGGGTTGTTCTTGAACGCGGTCACGCTGACGGAAAGGACCGAGTAAACGTCCGGCATTCCCTCCGCGCCGAGCTGGCGGCGCAGATAAAGCTTCATCGTGCCGTCGCCGCGCATCACGCTGCGCGAATATCCGAGCACGCCGTCGTACAGCCCGATGCCGTACGTCTGCATCCCGTCGTCACAATACGTGAAAAGTATGTCCTCCGTCGCTCCTCTGCCGTAAGCGTCGCAGAGCACGGCGCTGATGAGCCCCGGCGTACCGGAGATATCAACGTACGTATAACTGTAACCGGGATACTGCACTATCGTGAACGCGGTCTCGGACGATTTGAACATCCTGATGTCGCCGAAGCCGTCCGGGGTGACGTTGTACGTCGTCTTTTCCGTGAAGCCGTTTTCGGCAAGCTCGGGGTTTTCGCGGATCAGCTCCGCGACGCCGTCCCTGCTGCAATTTCCCGTCATATATCCGCTTCTGTCCTCGCCGCAAGAGCAAATGACAAAAAGCGATACCGCCGCGATGAGTATCACGGCGGTCAGCTTTATTCTGCTCATAATTTCCGCCTTGACTTTTTTATCAATTATATCAAAACGGAGCTGATTTGTCAAGATTCAGCTGAATTTATTTTCCAGCTTTCGCAAAAGCGGCAACAGCGCCGAATATGCGAGCGCCGCAATCAGCGTCAGTATCAGGCCCTTTGCGATATTGAACGGCGTGTTGAATATCAGAAGCGCCTGCGGCAGATTTTCTATCCACGGCAGGATCTTCGAGTACGTTTCGACGACTTTTTCGACGGAGCCGCCGAAATATATCCTCGTATACGCCGGATAGACGATGAAGAGGTTGACCGGATACGCGGCCGCCGCCATCGCGAACGATCCCGCGACGCCGCCGACGATCACGCCTGCGCGCGTTTTCATCTTTCTGTGTATCAGAGACGCGGTCAGCACGTACACGGCGCCGATCACGAAATTCGCGATCTCGCCGATGCCGCCGGTCGTGCCCATCGGGATATGTATCAGGTTCTTGATAAGACACACGAGCACGCCCCAGAGCGGTCCCGCGGCAAATCCCGTGAACAGCGCCGGAAAATCCGAAAAATCGAATTTGATATAAGGCGGCATGAACGGGACGACTATCTCGAACACCGGAAGCATGAGTATTGCGGCGATACCGGACATCACCGCCGTTACTATGAGCTTGTATAGTATTATTCTTTCTTTTTTATTTCGTTTGTTTGCGCCTGCTTTTTTGCTGTCAAACGACTTGTTTTTCTCAGCGCTTCCTGACGAAGCATTTGCGGTATCATCGATCATAAAGGAAGATCCGCAATATTCACATGTAACGTTTTTATTTGACGGATCAATCTTCAGTGTTGCACTGCAATGCGGGCAGGACATATCGATCAGTTTCATTTTGCAAATAATTAAAGCCCCCGACGTGGATCGGGGGCTTTAAAAACCTTTCTTTGGACGCAATGCGCCCTTTATTTTCTCTCATCCGGACTTTACCGTCGGCGCAGGGATCTCACCTGCTCGGCAGCGTTTTGCGCTGTTAGTGGGCTTTACCACCGGTTTGGACTTTCACCTGAGCCGCAGCGCGGCTCCCCCGAAAATAATATATTCAGTTTTTTACCGGGTTATGATCTTATTCGTCTATTTCGATAACGACGCCGGAACCGACGGTTCTGCCGCCTTCACGGATAGCGAAGCGAAGACCTTTCTCGATAGCGATGGGGGTGATGAGCTCGACGTTCATAACGACGTTGTCGCCGGGACGGCACATATCAACGCCTTCGGGAAGGGTGATGACGCCGGTAACGTCAGTCGTTCTGAAGTAGAACTGGGGTCTGTAGCCCGGGAAGAACGGTTTCTGACGGCCGCCTTCTTTTTCAGTCAGGACGTAGACCTGGCCTTTGAATTTGGTGTGCGGATGAATGGAACCGGGTTTGCAGATGACCTGGCCTCTTTCGACCTCTTTCTTCTGAACGCCGCGGAGAAGCAGACCTATATTGTCGCCTGCCTGAGCGGAATCAAGAAGCTTTCTGAACATTTCAACGCCGGTAACGACGGTGGAACGCTTCTCTTCGGAAAGACCTACGATCTCAACGGTGTCGCCCATCTTGACAATACCGCGCTCGACTCTGCCCGTTGCCACGGTGCCGCGGCCGGTGATCGAGAAGACGTCTTCAACAGGCATCAGGAAGGGCATATCGGACTGTCTGTCGGGAGTCGGGATGTAGCTGTCGACAGCATCCATAAGCTCGAATATAGGAGCGTATACGGGGTCGTTCGGGTCGGTGCTCGGGGATTCGAGCGCGTCACGAGCGGAACCTCTGATTATCGGGATATCATCGCCCGGGAAGTCGTACTCGTTCAGAAGATCTCTGATCTCCATCTCGACGAGTTCGAGAAGCTCGGGGTCATCAACGAGGTCGGTCTTGTTCATGAAGACGACGATAGCGGGAACGCCGACCTGACGGGCGAGCAGGATGTGCTCACGGGTCTGCTGAAGAGGACCGTCGTTGCCTGCAACGACCAGGATGGCACCGTCCATCTGAGCC
>JAFZRM010000198.1 GCA_017619885.1 Clostridia bacterium
CCGAGGTATTCGGGCGTATCGTTCTCGGCGCAGGTCACCTTCGACATTGCTTTAACGGACATCAGATTCTGCGCCGAGGAGTCGCTTATCGTGACCTGATAGGAGTCAAAGCTTCCGTCGGCGTTCAGGATCGGACGGACGGAGAGCTTTTCCTTGGAGAGCGCTTCGGCAAAGATCTGGTCGATAAGAGCGCAGACGTAGCCGAGCGCCTCGTCCTCGTCTGCAAACTCACCCGCCGAGACGAGCCAATCGATCGCGGGATCGCAGATATCGTTCCACGCATTGTATTTATCCATTTCCTCTTTTAACGAGGCAAGATCCACGGTATCGCTGCCTATGGCAGACATATGCGAAATGTAATACCCAAGGTTGTAGATGAGCGAATAATACGCCGCGGTCGTCAGCCGCGCCTTAAAGAACGCCGATACTTCATCCGAAAGCGCATTGTCGAATATCGCCGGGACCTTGGTCAGGTAAGCGATCGTCCTGCCATAGTTCCTGTCGGGGAAGAAAATGCTCAGTCCGGTCGGAACGACGATCGTATTCCCGTCGTCGGCGGCGTAGACGAGCTCGCCGCTTTTATCGCGGATCACTCCCGCGCCGACAGTCCTTTTGATGTAGTCGGAGCACCTGTAGTACATAATGTCGTCGCCGCTCTCGTCACAATCCGAAATGACGGCGAGGATCCTCTTTGCAACGTCCGTATACGCGTTTTCAAACGCGTCCCTCTCGGCTTCGGAAATGTTGTCCATCTCCGACATCGGGACGCTGAGCGCACCGACGAGATTCCCGAGATCGAACAGAGAGTACGTATCGTCAACGTAGGAGTACGAATAAAGCAGAGAATACATCTCGTCGTAGAAATTATAGCGTCCGTTTTTCGCTCCGACGTTCTTCGCCTCGGACGAAAGGACGGCGTCGAGCTCGAGAACGAGCGGGACCATTCGCTCCATGAAGTTCTTTGAGTTTACGACGGCGAGCGTCGAGGCGTATTCCTCGTCATTGAAAAACTCCGTGTATTCGTCGACGAAGACCTTTCCGAGTTCATAGCCGCCGATCGACGGATCGTCGTATATCGCCTTGAGGAATTCGTCGTGGCTCTGCCCGGGATCGCGTTCGGTCTCGGACGACAGGACGAAATAATCGGCAAAGCCGCTGAGCGCCGCGATCACTTCGACGTTCGCCATGACGCAGGCGTCAAAGTCGAAGAGCTCGAATTTATTGCCCTCTTTTATGAACTGCGAGGAGGACAGCGCGGAGACGAGCTGCGGCAGAAGGATCATCGTCATGGAATAGTCGTCGCGTCCGAATCCGTACAACGGTCCGCCGCCGTGATCCCAGAGCAAGGCGTCGTAAATGTCCGCGGGGTAATTCTTGTAGCAATAGTCGACAAAAGCGCCGAGCGTCTCCGGAGCGCCCGTGTTCGCCTTCTCGAAGCCCTCCATTCCGGTCGGCTCGAGGAGCTTCAGCTTCCCGTGCTCCTCGCCTTCCTTCTTTCCCACGACCTTCCAGATCTGAACGTATTCGGCGCTGATCTCATCCGCGCCGTCGAGATACTCGGCGGGAGTGTGCCATTTCAGCGCGCCGCCGGTCAGAAGGATGATGTCGAGATTCTCATTGTAGGGAGACTCCGTGAATTCAATGATATTTCTGGTGAAGCATTTATAGCCGCTCTCGAGATTCGAGCCGACGGCGTAGACCATAAGGGTACGCTTCGTGCCGGATATGTCGTCCGCGGCTGACGGTACGATACAGACCGCGCCGAAAACGAAGACCAGCGCCAGAAACAGGCTGAGCAGTTTGGTTTTTGTGTTTTTCACGAAAATACCTCGCTTTGTATTCGGTATATTGATATTATAGCACGTATTCTGTGCAATGGCAACAGTTTTTCGAATATGGAAAAGAAAGATTGACCGTTCATCCGCGCCGGTCATTTCAGATTATCGCCGGGACGTCAGATCTTCGCCAAAGAGGCGTTCTTGTAGGATTCGTCGTCAGTGACTTCTTTTATGACCTTGATCTGCGGGGGGAAAACTATCTCGTCGTTTTCGCTGCTTAATTCTATCTCGGCAATTGCTTTATCGTTCCAGAAGGGGTAAACGTCGATCTCAAAGTAGAGGTGTTCATACGTCAGGCAGTAACGGTCCTTACGGATCTGCCGTCTCGTCGTATCCGCATTCATAAGAAGTCGGAGATATTCGCTTTCGGAAAGGCGGCGTTCGATCTCTACCCGTTTGACTCCGCTGATCTTTCGCTTTATCGTCTGGAAATAGATGTAATGGCCGTCGCTGCCTCGTTGGCGAACCCGCACTTCGTCGCCGTTTTCAGAGTTCAGATACGTCTGGATGATCTCTATGCGCTGACAGTTCGGGATAGATCCGAGCCAGTTTAGGTCCGGGTATTCGATGAGGAACTTGCGCTCGATCTCAAATGGCTCCGGCTCTCCGAGGAACGCCGAGATCTCGGCGATAAGGCGCTTCATCTTGTTCTCGAAGTCTCCCGCGTTGTCTATAACGCGCAAATGAGGGTGCCCTGTCCAAGCGGAGATGAGTTTGTCGTCGATCGCGGAGGCTTCTTCGACGGTCTCCGTTCTGGCGGAATTGTTCGCCGTCGTATAGAATTCCGCCGCGCCCTTCGCCGCCGTCACTAAGTGAAAGACTGCGGCGTAATCGTCGCGAAGCGCCACCTCGTTCGTCTGGAGACTGTCAAGGACCTCGGCAAAATCCTCGCAGCTCAGATACGCCTTCCCGTCAAGGGTGCCGCGATCGCAGACGATCAGCACTTTGTCCTTGCACATATTCTTTGCCGCCTGCTCGAAGACCTTCTCTTTTTCAAGCTGGAGCTTGATCTGACACTTCTGGAACTCTTTGCCCGCAGACAAGGTCCACGGAGCAACGCCGCCGGTTATCAATTCCGTGGCGGTCTCCGGAACGAACAGAACGGCATATCCCATATGAGTAAACGCGTTCTGGACCCAGCTCATCGCCGTCGACTTCCCCGCGCACGGACCGCCGGTTATTACGATTTTGGTGATCTCCATTTTTTCTCCGTCCTTTTTTGAAAAGTTTGTTTTTTTGTACGATTTACCGTATGTCCTATTCCGAGATGAAAAGTTTTCCGGGAGCATCCTTCTCCTTTGCGGCGAAATCCATCTGCTCGCGGGAAAGGATCAATTCATTGAAGCCGGGATCTATCACCAGACCGCAGATTGTCGTACCGCCGTTGAGGGCATCGTCGATGTGCGAAATAATTTCCTCGTAAGTCTGTGCACAGACACGGACGTTATCGCCGAACACTTTCCGAAGAGCTGCGATATCGGTGAAAGCGCAAAGCAGAGTATTGTTGTTGTTCACAAGTGTCCTCAGGTGCATGACCGTCTCGGACCGGACCTCCCCTGCTGCCGCGAAATGATATTCCCCGCTCCCGAAGATCATATCCCTGTTCGGTGCACAGGACAGCGTATTATCGACCTCTACATTCGCCTTTTCGCCTGCTTTTGTGCCGCTCGCGGCGCTCAGTCGTTTGAACTCAGCCTCAGCCAGTCGCTGGATACCGGCGGTCGTGACGTGGATGACCCGATCTTCGACGATCGCGGGGTCGTCGTTGTATGCGACAGGCACAAACAGAACAGACCTGTACAACTCGTGACATATCGCAGTCCACATCGTCATCGCGGTCGCGCGTGCCCCGGGATTGCCCTGCACGGCGATGTTCTGCTTATAACGGATGATCAGCTGCTTCAAGCTTGAACCGATGACGTCCCATTCCCGTACCCCGTCGACGGGCAGGAAAACGTCCCGGTCCACCTCAGCATATCTGTCGTTCGTGCCGGGGTTGAGTTTGAATCTCGTCACGCCTAAGCGATACCACGTTTTGATAAACGCGATCAACTCTTCACTGTCGAGTTCCCGGTAATAAAAATTATAGTCGGGATTATGCTGAACAAAGCCTTCGGCGTACTCCTTTTTACTGAACAGCCAGGCGTATCCGCGGCCGTCGACCGAGGGTATCTCATCACCGGTCGCCTTGATACACATCACATATACGCGGTCAAGGGACTTAATGTATGTAACGGCTCTTCGGTTACGGTACTTCTGATATTTGCCGTCGTCCATTGTATCGTTTTTCAGTTCGAGGCGCAGGTTTTCTCTTCGCGAACGGTCGAGCATATTAACACACCCGGTCGCGATCAGACGGTCCTTCGGAAGATAATCGAGAAGTCTGCCGACAAGCGCTGTCATTCCGTCGTCATTACCTCTGACCGTTTTCATTTCGTATTCGTCCTGCGTCAGGGCGAACACGGCAAATCCGATCATCCCCGGGAAAGTCAACGCGTCGGCGAGATACTTTCTTATCATATCATGGATCTCGATGAAATACAGATCATCATTCGGGCTGTATTGAAGGACATAATCGATCCCTTCGGCATATTTGCCCGCAACAGGCGACGCGATCGAGGGAGCGGGAGCATTATGAGCGGTTTCATCGGGAACATTGGCCGTGGCTTCCTTTTTGAATCTGTCGAACAATCCCATTTTTCCTCCTACTTCAAATACATCGGATAAATACAATTTCCCAAAGCATTCTTCGCAATAATACTTCCCGTCGACTGAATGAAGCGCGCTCTTCGGGCGGTCGGCGCCGCATGATGCGCATTCCGTATGACATAGGCGTTCGAGGATCTGTCTCTTTTTCTCTGCTTCCCGCTCTCTCTTCATCTGAGCATCAAGAACCGCGCTCAATGCATAAACGAGTTCCTGTCTCAGATCTGATTCTCTCTTGTTGAGTTGCTTCTGCGACATAGCGTCATAGCAATCATCACAGTAATACTTATCTCCCGAATGATGAAGGGAGCCGTCGTTTAGGATCGACTTGCCGCACCTCGTGCAAGTGACTTTGACGGGGACTGCCCCGAGCGGCGTTGAGTGAGAAGCAACGGGACCGTCCGCGGTCCCCCCGGCGGACAAAGGCTCGGTATCCGGCTCCGCCAAAAGGGTCGACAGGTTTTTCACCGAGCAGCTCTTACAGACTTTTTTGCCGCGAACAGAGCTCAACTCTCCGCTCGAAAACACCTTGCCGCATACGGCGCAGAAATCCTTCGTCCCGTGGGAGTTCGACACAATAATCCCGGCGCAGACGTCGCAGTACCGCTTTCCGTCGATAATGAATATCTGATCTTTGCGGATAAGATGAAGGCCAAAGCCGCATCTTTCGCAAGCGAATGGATTAACGGAGGGGTGCGCAGTATTAACCTGCTGTCCCGCAGACCGGGGAGCGGCGGGCCAATTTCCCGCAGGACGCGGCGATGGACCGGGAGCAGCGCGGCGATTTGCCGTAAGACGCGAGGCAGCGGCCGCCCGACGCGAGTCCC
>JAFZRM010000199.1 GCA_017619885.1 Clostridia bacterium
GAACCCCCGTTGCTCTCCAGTTCGCAACGGGGAACCCCTATGCTCCCGCCGCAAGAAGACGATATATTTTGCTGTCGCAAAATTCGATATGTTTTGCATAACGCAAAACTCGATATGTGTGCCGCACCGCGTCACACTCGATATGGCTTCGCCGAGAACAACCCAGCCCGTAGGGGTCGGCGCCCTCGACGACCCGGTGCCATGGGGGACGGCGGGAGCAAGCCCCCGCCCTACGGTCTGAAAAGCCCCAATCAACATTAAACCCGGGCTGCCGCAGATGCGGCCGCCCGGGTTCTATTCCTTTATATATTACGGCAGATATTTCATCGGGTCGACTTTTTCGCCGTCGATGCGGATCTCGAAGTGGAGATGCGGTCCCGTGGCGTAGCCGGTCATACCGACCTCGCCTATCTGCTGGCCCTGATACACGCGCTCGCCTTCGGTCACGATCGGTTCCGTCCTCATGTGGGCGTACACCGTTTCCTGTCCGTTGTCGTGCTTGATTATCACGTGGTATCCGTACGAACCGTTATAGGTGGCTTTCGTCACCACGCCGCCGTTCGCCGCGTAGATCGGCGTTCCGCTCGGCACGGCGATATCGATCGCGTAATGGAAGCTGTACGTTCCGTAAACGGTGCGTCCGCCGTACATGTCGGTCAGCGTGTAGCTGCGCTTGATCGGCCATTCGTAATTCGTCTTCGTGCTCGTCGACGGTTTGGTCTTCGTGCCCTCGTCGATTATCTTCGGCAGCGGCTCGAGCACGACCGTCTCGGACGCCTTTTCTCTCGATACCGGTATGCCGTCCTTGTAGATTATCTGATAAACGACTTCCTTGACGCCGTCGGAGCCGTCCTGAGACTTCTCGTACGTGCCTATGAACAGATCTTCGTTCCTTCTGTATTCGGTGGTGAACGGGATCGACTCGGTGACTTTGATATTCACCGTCATGTATCCGTCCTCGTCTGTGCCGGTCGAGATGATCTTACCTTCGCCCGCGCCGAGGAAGGGAAGCTCGTCGATGCTCGCGTTGACGTCGACCGTTATGTACGCCGGCGCGTCGTGGGACACGGTGCGGTAGAGCTCTCCGGACATCGACAGCAGCGCTCTGCTGATCTCGCTGCCCGCCTTCAGCGTGGACGTCGGGTAGTAGAGCTGCTTAACTTCAAGCGTGCCCGCGAGCTCGACTTCAACGTCGTCGCTGCCCTGAGCGGCGGCTCTCGTCGCCGTCACCGCGTCCGCGATAACGGACGGATCGGTGTTCGCCGCGACGAAGTTGCCGTTGACGTAAATGCCGTACGCCGATTTATAATTTTTAAGAGACGCTACGTAAAGCGCCTTGTATATCTCGTCCTCCGTGAGCAGCACCGACGCGTCGGAGCCCTCGGCAAAGCCGTACGTCACCGTACAGTCGCCGAAGTTCTCGCCGTACGCGTCAACGGAAATGTCCGATATGACGCGGCGGAGGATACCGTCAACGTCGGCCGCGCTCTGCACCACGCCTATATCGCATCCGTCCACGAAGAGCCTCAGATTGACTCTCACGGAGCAGACCGACGCGATCATCAGCACGGCGGACACGGTGAGCATGACCGCGATGACAGTCAGGAATATACTGTTTTTGCCTTTTGATGACATAAAACCGTTTCTGCCTCTTTCAAATTTCATGGCGCGGCAAAAGCACGCGCAAATGCGGATTCCATCCGTATTTTATATTATACATTTTACAAAAAGACAATACAACGTCGAATTTGTAAACAACCACGGAACGGCGTGTGACATAATTGACAAAATTTTCGCTGTCCTTTTGTCGAATCTGCACAAAAACGCTGTTTTTTACATAAATCTGTGCCGCGCGTATTGAATTATTCATATAATTTGGAGTACTATGGTATCATGAATAATTTTGGTTTTAAAGCCCCCGTGCCGGGCGGGGAACTGCTGAGAAACAGGGATTTCAAAAAGGCGCAGAACCGCGTCGCCGTGCTGCTGTTCATGGTGACCGGGACGGTCCAGTACGTGTCCGTCGTGTTCATCCCGTTTCTGTTGCCCGGCGTCGATCCGTTCATATCAGAGCTGACGCAGGCGCTGCTTTATCTTGCGTATATGGCTCTGCCGGTTTTCCTGTTCGGCATAGTCAACGGCCGCGGCCTGAAAGGCTATTTCAGCTTCAGGCGCGGACGCAAGGGCACCGTCGCGGCGGGATTCGCCGCGATGGGCGTCGTGTATTTCGCGCAGCTGGTGGCGCAGTTCGTCGCGATCGCGCTCGACAGCGCCGGCGCGGATATAAGTCAGCTGCAGCCGTCGTCCGGCGCGGATCTGAAAACGATCATCCTGCGTGTGGTCTATATCGCGGTGTTCGCGGGTATCTTCGAGGAGCTCGTTTTCCGCGGCATCGTGCTCGCTGAGCTTTTGCCGTACGGCAAGGGGTTCGCGATAGTCTGCTGCGGCGTCCTGTTCGGGCTGATGCACTGCAACCCGATCCAGCTGCCGTTCGCGTGCATAGTCGGCGTCGTGCTCGCTTACTCCGTCGTCAGATGCGGAACGCTGTGGGTCAGCATCCTGGTCCATTTCGCCAACAACCTGCTGAGCGTCATTTTCACGTCGCTCGGCGACTATATCCCGGCGCGCACGGCGCTTCTGATCGAAGCCGCGGTGACCGCGGTGATCTTCATCGCCGGCGTCATCGCCGCCGTGTATCTGATCCGGCACAAAAACGACCCGGACGAACGGGCTGAGAATGAAGAGAAATACACCGCGAAATGCGTCGTCGCAAACGAGCCGGAAAAGGTCGATCTGCGCGGAGGCGTTTTCAAAAAGATATCGCCCCTGCTCTATATATACGCGGCATTCACTGTAATGGTAACCCTGTCGACGCTCGCGGCGCTGATCGCGATGCCGTATCTTAACGATATCCTGCAGCAATGGCAGACGTGACGGAGTATACCGGAGAAAAACTCGCTTACTACATGGGCGAGGCGTATAAGGAAGCAGAAATCGCTTTCTCTCTCGGGGAAGTGCCGGTCGGCGCCGTCATCGTATGGGACGGGCAGATCGTTTCCCGCGGACACAACAGCCGCGAGACGGACAAAAACGCGCTGCGCCACGCGGAGCTTTCCGCGATAGACGCCGCATGCACGAAGCTCGGCGGCTGGCGGCTTCACAAAGCCGATCTGTTCGTCACGCTCGAGCCGTGCGTGATGTGCGCCGGGGCGTGCGTGACCGGCAGGATAAGGCGCGTTTATTACGGCGCCGCGGATATCCGTTTCGGCGGATTCGGCGGAGTCGTCGATCTGCGCGGATACGGGTTCAACCATATACCCGAGGTCCGCGGCGGGATAATGGAGGAGCCGTGCGCGGAGCTTTTGCGCCGGTTCTTCAGGGAACTGAGAAAAAACGGCGGATGACGCCGTGATAATACGATCCGGATGGAGGGATCATTCAATGTCGGATATAGTGTCTGAAACGGTAGCTCTTCTGGCGCAGAACGCCGGGGATCAGAGCGATCCGGGCATACTCAAGGTCGTTTTTATGGGACTCGGCGTCGTTTTCGCCGGGCTCATAATGATAATAATCATCTGCAAGCTGATGACGCTCGTGGGCAGGATCGGCGAAAAAGCAGCCGAGAAGATCGGCGAAAGAGCCGCCGCGCATCGGCTCGCCGGTGAAAAGCCCGACGGGGCGGTCGCCGCGGCGATAGGCGCCGCGATAGCGGAGGAAAACGGCACGGACGTGTCAGGGATAAAAATCGTATCGATAAAGAAGGTCGCAAAATGAAAAAGTACAAGGTCATAGTAAACGGAGTTGAATACGAAGTTGAGATCGAACTCGTGGCGGACGACGGCAAGGCCGCGTCGCCCTCACCCGCTCCCGCACAGGCGGCGCCGGCGCCGGCAGCCGCGCCCTCGGGCGGCGACACGGTTAAAGCGCCTCTCGCCGGCACGGTGACTACCGTCAACGTCAAGGCGGGCGACGCCGTGAAGAAGGGTCAGATCCTGATGATCCTCGAGTCGATGAAGATGGAAAACGAGATAATCTGTCCGCACGACGGAACGGTCAGCTCCGTTCCCGTCAACGCGGGTGCCTCGGTCGAGGCGGGCGACGCGCTCTGCGCGATAGGTCGGTGAATATGGGCTCTGTCGTTGATTTCCTGCATAAGACGGGATTTTATCATATCGGCGACGACTGGCGCTGCCTGATAATGTTCGCGATAGGCGCGGTCCTGCTCTATCTCGGCATAAAACGCAAATTCGAGCCGCTGCTGCTCGTGCCGATCGCGATCGGCATGATACTGACGAACCTGCCCGGCGTCGGGATGTTCCATTCGGAGCTTTTCGCGGGCGACCACATCGACTGGGCGGCGTTCGCCGCGGGCGAGGCAGGTCTGCTCGACCTGCTCTATATCGGAGTCAAGCTCGGCATCTACCCGTGCCTGATATTCATAGGCGTCGGCGCCATGACGGATTTTTCTCCGATGATCGCCAATCCGCGCAGCATGCTGCTCGGCGCGGCGGCTCAGCTCGGCATATTCATAACATACGCCGCCGCGAACGGCATGTATAAGCTGACGGACGGCGTGATCGGCTTCACCGCGGCGCAGTCCGGCGCGATCGGCGCGATCGGCGGCGCCGACGGTCCGACCGCGATATACACGGCGACGAAGCTCGCGCCCGAGCTGCTCGGACCGATCGCGATCGCGGCGTACTGCTATATGGCGCTCGTCCCGTTCATCCAGCCGCCGATAATGAAGCTGCTGACAACTAAAAAAGAACGTCAGATCGAGATGAAACAGCTCAGATACGTCTCAAAGACGGAGAGACTCGTCTTCCCGGTCGTGATGATGATACTCGTTTCGCTGATCGTACCGACGGCGGCTCCGCTCGTCGGCTGTCTGATGTTCGGCAACCTGCTGCGTGAATGCGGCGTGGTCGAGCGTCTTTCAAAGACAGTGCAGAACGAGATGATGAACATGGTAACGGTGTTCCTCGGCCTGTCCGTCGGCGCGACGGCGACCGCCGCGAACTTCTTAAGCGTCAAGACGCTTCTGATCCTCGGCATAGGCATAATCGCCTTCAGCTTCGGGACCGCCGGCGGCGTGCTGCTCGCGAAGTTCATGAACCTGTTCACCAAGAACAAGATAAATCCGCTGATCGGATCCGCCGGCGTGTCCGCGGTGCCGATGGCGGCGCGCGTATCGCAGAAGGTCGGCCAGGAGGCTCATCCCGGCAACTTCCTTCTGATGCACGCGATGGGACCGAACGTTTCGGGCGTCATCGGCTCGGCTATAGCCGCCGGCGTCCTGCTCTCGCTTTTCGCAAGGTGACCCTATGGCTTCACAGATCAAACCTTTGAAAATAACAGATACGATCCTGCGCGACGCGCATCAGTCGCAGGCGGCGACGCGCATGCGCACCGAGGATATGCTCCCCGCGTGCCCGATACTCGACAGGATCGGATATCATTCGATAGAATGCTGGGGCGGCGCGACGTTCGATGCCTGCATGCGTTTCCTTAACGAGGACCCGTGGGAGAGGCTCCGCACGCTGCGCAAGGCGCTTCCCAACACCAAACTGCAGATGCTTCTGCGCGGTCAGAACCTTCTCGGTTACAGACATTATTCCGACGACGTCGTCGAGCTGTTCATCAAAAAGTCGATAGAGAACGGCATCGACATCGTCAGGATATTCGACGCGTTGAACGACGTGCGCAATCTCGAATGCGCGATGAAGTATACGAAATTCTACGGCGGAGTGGCGGAGGCTGCGATCAGCTACACGATCAGCCCGGTCCACAACGAGGAATATTTCGTACAGCTCGCGATGAAGCTCGAGGAGGCGGGCGCCGATATCATCTGCATAAAGGATATGGCGAACCTGCTTCTGCCGTACGAGGCGTTCTCGCTGATAAAGGCGATAAAGGAACGCGTTTCCGTTCCGATCCATCTTCACACGCACAACACGACCGGCACCGGCGACATGACGAACCTGCTCTCCGTACAGGCGGGCGTCGACATAGTCGACACGGCGCTGTCGCCGTTCGCCAACGGCACGAGCCAGCCGGCGACGGAATCGCTCGTCGCAACGCTCAAAGGCACGCCGCGCGACACCGGGCTCGATCTCGGGCTTATGTCCGAGGCGGCGGCGCATTTCAGAGGCGTCGCGGAGAAGATGAAGAACGAGGGGACGCTCGACCCGAAAGTGCTGCGCGTCGACACGAACACGCTGCTGTACCAGGTCCCGGGTGGCATGCTGTCGAACCTCATCTCCCAGCTCAAACAGGCGAAGGCGGAGGACAAATACTACGACGTTCTGAACGAAGTCCCGCGCGTCCGCGCTGATTTCGGTTATCCGCCGCTCGTCACCCCGACGTCGCAGATAGTCGGTACGCAGGCGGTGATGAACGTTCTGACCGGCGTGCGCTACGGCACGTTCACGAAGGAATCGAAGGGCGTGCTGCGCGGCGAATACGGCAGACTGCCCGGGCCGGTGAACGAGGAGGTCAGGAAAAAGGCGATCGGCGACGATCCGGTCATAACCTGCCGTCCCGCGGACCTGCTCGAGCCCGAGGTGGAGCAGATCCGCGCCGAATTCGGCAGCATCGCTAAAAGCGACGAGGACGTGCTGCTGTGCGCGCTGTTCCCGAAGGTCGCCCCGGGCTTCCTTGAAAAGAAATACGCGAAAAAGGAAGAGAAGCGCGAGGATCCCGTAAGGACGATCCGCGTATACTACTGAGAAATCCGGACCGTGAGGACGCCGTCTTCCCGGTCCGTCGTCATAATACTTGACTTTTTCCCGATTATGTGGTAAAATCGGGTATAAAATACAGTGAGGTAATTAAATTGAGCGTTATCGTAGGAATAGATATAGGCGGCAGCACGACGAAGATCGTGGGTTTCGACCGCGAAAAAAATCTGATAAAACCGATGCTCGTCCGCGCCACGGACCCGATCACGAGCGTTTACGGCGCTTTCGGCAAATTCACGAGTGAAAACGGTCTCGATATCGAGGATATCGACCGCGTTATGATAACCGGCGTCGGCTCGACGCAGATCAGAAAGCCGATCTACGGGCTGAAGTGCGTACACGTCAGCGAATTCGAGTGCGTCGGGCTCGGCGGGCTTTATCTGTCGCATCTCGACCGCGCCGTCATCGTCAGCATGGGCACCGGCACGTCGATCACGTACGGCGACTGCTCAGACGGCAAATTCCGCTTCGAGTATCTCGGCGGCACCGGCGTCGGCGGCGGCATCGTTATGGGCCTATCCAAAAAACTGCTCTCCGGCGTCAGCAATATAGATTCGATCGTCGAGCTCGCGGCGTCCGGCGACGTCGGACACGTTGATCTGCAGATCAAAGAGATGACGGACAAGGATTTCGGCCTGCCGGCGAACCTGACCGCGGCTAATTTCGGCAAGGTCGACGACCTCGCCACGCGCGGCGACCTCGCCGCGGGGCTGCTCAACATGGTGTTCGAGACCGCCGCGATGATCGCGCGTTTCGCCGCCCGCTCCTGCAATACAAGCGACATAGTGCTGACGGGCAACCTGACCACCATCCCGCAGTGCGCGCCGAAATTCGAACAGCTCTGCGACATATTCGGCGAAAACTACATCATACCGGAGAATTCCGAATACGCCACCGTCATCGGCGCGGCGCTTCTGTCGGACGCTGGCTGAGATGAGACCCGATAAAAAACTGTATATCTTCGATATGGACGGCACGATATACCTCGGGGAAAACGTTTTCCCGTTCGCCGTCGAATATATAAACCGCCTGCGCGAGGACGGTCGGCGCGTGCTGTTCTTCACGAACAACGCGTCAAAGAACAAAAAGGTGTACTTCGACCGCCTCACGCGCATGGGCTTCTGCCCGTCGCGCGGCGAGATCATGACCTCGGGCGACGTCACGGTGCGCTTCCTGCTCGAGCAGCGCCCGGGCAAAAAGGTGTTCCTGCTCGGCACGAGATCGCTCAAAAAGCAGTTCGCCGCGGCGGGCATAGAGCTGTCCGAGGACGCGGATATCGTCGTCTCGAGCTTCGACACCGAGCTGACGTACGCGGGGCTTGAGAGGGCGTGCACGCTGATACGCGGCGGCGCCGAGTACCTCTGCACGCATCCCGACTTCAACTGTCCGACCGAGACCGGCTTCATCCCAGACAGCGGCGCGATAGCCGCGGCGATAACGGCGTCGACCGGCGTGAAGCCGCGCTTCTTCGGCAAGCCGTACGCCGACACCGCCGAGATGATATTCTCGTATACCGGCGTAGGCGCCGGGGACGCCTGCATATTCGGCGACCGGCTGTATACCGACATCGCGCTCGGAAAAAATTCCGGGATGACCGCCGTGCTCGTGCTTTCGGGCGAGACGAAGCGCGAAGACTTGAAAGATCTTCCCGCCGACCGGACGCCCGATCTGATAATCGAATCTATTGCGGATCTGCTGATCTGAGGAAAGGATAAAAAATGAGAGTTTTTGAGCAAAAGATCTGTGAAAACGGAAGACTTACCTGCTATATCTGCGACGAATCGCCGGAGATGCCGAACTATGTCCGCGACGCCATGCTCGTACTGCCCGGCGGCGCGTACGCGATGTGCTCGGACAGGGAAGCGGAGCCGATAGTCAAAAAATATCTCGCCGCCGGCATGAACGTGTTCTGCCTGCGCTATTCCTGCGGGCCGCTCGCTGCCGGCTTCAAGCCGCTCGTCGAGGCGTCGCTTGCGATAAAGTATATACGGCAGCACGAAAAGGAATTCAATATCAAAAGAGTTTTTGCCGTGGGCTTTTCCGCCGGCGGTCATCTCTGCGGCTCGCTCGGCACTTTCTGGGACGAACCGTGGCTGCTTGAAAAGCTCGGCGACGACTTCCCGCGCGGCATAAACCGCCCCGACGGCACGGTGCTCGCGTACCCGGTGCTGTCCGCTACCGAGGGCTCGCACAGACCGAGCTTCCTCAACATTATAGGAAAGGAAGATCCGACGGACGAGGATTTCGAGAGATATTCCGTTGAAAAGCACGTCAGCGACAAGACCGCGCCGGTGTTCATCTGGGCGACGTCCGACGACGGAGCCGTCCCGATAGTCAACTCGATACGCTACGCCGACAAGCTCGCCGCCGCCGGAAAGACGTTCGAGCTACATATCTGGCCGCACGGACCGCACGGTCTGGCGCTCGCCGAGGAGGAGACGTCGGTCGGCATACCCGATATGATAAACGCTGCCGTCGCGCAGTGGATACCGCTCTCGATACGCTGGATACGTGAACTGAAATGATATTCGACAGAAAACAAAACGCCTGCGTCAAAGAACTCCCGGAAGGATACGCCGAGTCGTTCGTCATAGACATGCAGCGCAATAAAAAAGAGCTTCTTATAGTAAATGGCGCGGCGATCGCCGTGTTCGCGTTACTGTTTTTCATCGGAAATCTCATCGTGCCGATCCGCGGGGTTTTCAGCGGCGAGATATTCAGCCTGCTGCTCAAGGTCGGCGTGATGATCGCCGCGTATATCGCGTATATAATCCTGCACGAGCTCGTGCACGGGCTTTTCATGCGCTTCTACGGCTCGACGACCGTGAAATACGGCTTCACCGGGATATACGCCTTCGCCGCCAGCTCCGAGTATTACGGCCGCGATCCGTATATCGTGATAACGCTCGCGCCGGTCGTGATCTGGGGAGTCGTGCTCGCCGTGATCTGCGCAATCGTGCCGCCGTCGTGGTTCTGGGTCGTGTATTTCATACTCGCCGGGAATTTCTCCGGCGCCGCCGGAGACGCGTACGTCACGTTCAGACTCGCGCGCTCGCGCAAAACGCTGCTGATCACCGATTCCGGCACCGCGATGAAGGCGTACGACAAAACAGAGGAATAAAATTTCGCATAATTTTGAAAACCACTTGAAATTTTCGGAATAATGTGATATAATGACCGGGCGTCCGAAAGCGGAAGGACCCCGCCCGGCCGTATGTTTCCGTAGCTCAGCAGGATAGAGCGACCGCCTCCTAAGCGGTAGGTCAGCGGTTCGAATCCGCTCGGGAACGCCATAAAGATCCCCGTCTTCGGACGGGGATCTTTCAATTGAATCCACTTAGCGGATGAAATCGCACCGCGATGAAATCCGCCTCGACGGCGGGCGAGAGGAGGAGAGCGGATCTTTCTTTTGCCGGAGATTCGAGCGGTTTTTTGCATAACGTGTCGTTTTATGCGTACTTTTTTCAAATATTCGTGTAATTTAGCGTGGAAATTTTTCGAAAACCGATTGACTTTTACACGAATGTGTGATAAAATGGCCCCGTACAGAAAAAGCGAGGTGTTTTTATGTATCGAAAAATCAGTAAATATCTGAACGAATGGAAGGCTGACGCGCATCGCAAGCCGCTTATCCTCCAGGGTGCCCGTCAGGTCGGAAAAACGTTTTCCGTTCTGGAGTTCGGCAGAACGAAATATGATAACGTTGCATACTTCAATTTTGAAACGACGCCGGTCCTGAACGATACGTTTTCGGGCGATATCAGCCCCGAAACGCTGATCCCGCTCCTTTCTCATATCTGCGGTCAGACTATCGTTCGCGAACGCACGCTCATCGTCTTCGACGAGGTGCAGCTCTGCGAGCGCGCTTTGACGTCGCTCAAATACTTCTGCGAGAAAGCGCCGGAATATCATATAATCGCGCTCGGCAGTCTGCTTGGCGTTGCAGTCAATCGTGAAAAATTCTCTTTTCCGGTCGGCAAGGTCGATATGAAAACTCTGTATCCCATGGATATCGAGGAATTCATGCTCGCGCTCGGCGAGGATATGCTCGTCGGCAAAATCAAAGAGTGTTTTGAGACCGACACACCGCTGCCCGCGGCGCTGCACGAGTCCGCGATGCGCTTTTACCGTGAATATCTCGTCGTCGGCGGAATGCCCGAATGCGTGGCGCAGTACGCCGCGACAAAGGATTTCATCCTCGTCCGCACGATACAGGACAGCATCCTTGCCGCATATCTGAACGATATGAGCAAATACAACAATCAGAACGAGATCAAAAAGACGCGGCTCGCGTACGACAATATCACCGTGCAGCTGTCAAAGAAAAACACTCGCTTCCAGTACAAGCTCATAAAGAAAGGCGCCCGCGCATCCGAGTTTGAAAACGCTATCGAATGGCTGACGCTTTCCGGCATCGTCAGTAAGGTATACAAAGCGGAACAGATAAAAAAGCCGCTTGAAAACTACCGGGATATCGACGCTTTCAAGATCTACGTGTCCGACCTCGGACTGCTTGCCGCAAAAAAACAGCTTTTGGCGGGCGACGTCCTGTATATGTCCGGCGAGCTCGACGATTTCAAAGGCGGAATGGTCGAGAATTACGTGAACTTTCATCTGAGCCGGAACGGATACACGGCGTATTACTGGGAATCTGATCGCGGCGCGGAGGTCGATTTCGTCATCCAGCGCGGCGGGAAGATCATTCCGGTTGAAGTCAAGTCCGCCGACAACACCCGCGCAAAGAGCCTGAATGTGTATATGGACGCGTACTCGCCCGAATACGCGATAAAGCTTTCTGCAAAGAATTTCGGCATGCAGGACAAAAAGAAGACCGTCCCGCTTTACGCGGCGTTCTGTATCTGAACGCTTGGCTGCTTTTCCTTTTCCGCCGCGCCCAATCTTTACAAAACCCGACTTGACAACGCGGGGGAAACGGTATATAATATGAGACGAAAAAAGAGAAAGGAGGTGTAAAAGATAGGACTGTTTTCAAGATTCAAAAAAAGCACGTCGAAGCCGTCGGCTTACGTTTTCGTCGATTTTGAGCACTGGTACGTATCGATGTACAAAAGGTTTTCACTGCGCCCGAGAGTCAGGGAGTGGCGCGATATGCTCGCGGAGAAATTCGATATAAAAGAAATGCTGTTTTTCGCGGATTTCTCGAATCCCGGCATGCGCGCCGAGATACCGCGCATACGCGAGGTCACTAATTTAATCATCGAAACGCAGAACACGAGCCCGCGTTATAAAAAGGATTTCACGGATTTTATAATGCTGGACAATATTTATCAGAAAGCGTTTTCATCCCCGGAAGTCGATACTTTCATTATTTTTACCGGTGACGGCCATTTCAGCTCCGTCGTCCGTTTCCTTACGCAGAGCTGCCGTAAAAAAGTTTACGTGTACGCCGTGAAGGACGGGCTGTCCGGTATGCTCAAAAGCGTGTGTACCAAGGCTTACGAAACGCCTTCGGAGCAGGATATCGACGTCACGTATTACTCAATGATCGCAAAAAAGCTGAAGGAAGCGGATACCACGGGCAAAAGGTTCCCGGATCCGTCGTTCTCCGCCGTGGTCGCCGCCGTCTCTGATCATTACGGCATAGATCGCGAAACGGTGAAGGAGAAAGCGAACAAAATGGCGCACGCCGGTTATCTTACCGTGACCGCGAACAAGCTCTCGCACAACAAGCGCGTCAGCACCGTCGCGCTGAACGAAAAGAAACTCGCCGCGGACGGAATAAAGCTGATCGAAGATCAGGCGTACTTTTTCATCCCGAACAGATCGGCGGAAAAGCAGAGCAATTGAGCGCTTCGCGCATGATGAACGCTGATGCGCACCATGAGCCCTTCGGGCACCGGAATACCGGCTGAAATAAGGATTTCGTTTCTTACTTCAGCCGATATTTTTATAATATTTAGATTTTTTTGCAAAAACGTGTAACGCGCGCGGCGCGTTTTACGCTTATATAAGTGAAGGCCTTCAAAAACAGGAGAGGAGGTGATGGCGTGGACGACGCAAAAATAATCGCGCTGTATCTGTGCCGTGATGAAAAAGCCGTCTCGGAGACGGAAAAGAAATACGGCAAAAGACTTGCCGCGATAGCCGGAAACGTTCTCAGCGACGCTCGCGACGTCGAGGAGATCGTCAACGACACGTATCATCAGGCGTGGCGGCTGATACCGCCGAACGAACCGCGCGACTGCTTTTTCGCGTTTTTGTCACGCATCACCAGAAACCTCGCTCTCGACAGATGCAGGGAGAACAACGCCGCCAAGCGCACGGGCGTCACCGTCGAGCTGACTGACGAGCTCGCGGAATGCACGGCGTCGGACGACGACGTCGAGCTGGCGGTCGAGGGGGCGGAGCTGTACGGTCAGGTCAGCGCGTTCCTTCGCACGCTCCCGAAAAACCGGCGGAATATGTTTATGCGCAGATACTATTATCTGCAGTCCGTGTCGGAGATCGCAGAACAGCTGCATATGAGCGAGAGCAGGGTCAAAACAACGCTGTTCAGGCTGAGGCAGAGCCTGAGAATGTACTTGATAAAAGGAGGATTTATCACATGAAAGCGGAAGAATTCCTCGCCGGCATGAAAAACGTCGACGCGGATCTCATAGAAGAAGCCGCGCCCAAGACCTCGCACGGTATCGGAGGAAAAATAGCAAGAGGCGTGCTCAAAGGGATCGCCGCGGCAGCGCTGTGCGCCGTCGCCGCCGGCGGTATACTTCTGGCGAGCCGCAAATACGTCGCGCCGCCTTCCGCGGGGACCGACGCGGAGTCGACCGCGGCGGAGCAGAGCGAGCCGGAGCAGACGGAGCCGGAACAGACCGAACCCGCTTTCAAGGATATTTACGACATTCCGGGCGCGCTTACTAAAAATTCCGATAGTTATAAAGGATGGTGGCCAAAAAATATCTGCAGTTATCCTACATCTCCGGATTCTTTCGTTGAGAGTTGTAAGAATAATCACGCCATATTGGTTTACGGGGAGATAAAGAATATTAAGACCATAACGGTCAACGTTGATGCGCTTGACATGTACTGCGAGCCGGTCGTCAACTCATGGGCAATATATACTTTTGACGTTGAGATCGAGAAGAACGTCCTCGGCGAATGCGGCAAAAAAGTGATAAGGCTCATCGCCTCCAACATGATCCGTGAATCTACCGATATTTCCACCTCACTTTCATACTGGTCAGATGATCTTTCGCTCCAGGAAGGAAAAAAAGCTTTATTTAAAATAAAGAAGGCAGATGAATTAACTGATCAACCTTTTATAATAGATATTGATCCTTCAAAATACGCGGATTATTACGCATGCAGTCAATACGAATGCGACGGTGAAACTCTTATGTATCACGTTTTTCCGTTACCGTTGTCAGTATTTGATGAAACGGAGCAGGGCAAGTCCGAACAAGTCGAACCCGCTTACAAGGATATATACGATATTCCGGGTGTGTTATCAAAGGGAAACAATTACTGTAATTCCGCAGGAGCGCCGATGGATCGTCTCGCCACGCCCGATATTTTCGAAGAACAAATGCGTTCTCAATATATTCATAGAAAAGAGAATGACAAAGAGGTTTTTTACGGCACGGTGAAAAATCTGAAATGCGTCACTGTTAATGTCGTATCCTCAGTATACGATCTAACGTACAAGAATGTTTGGGCAATATATACTTTCGATCTTGAACTTGAAGATACCGTACTTGACTCCGATTACAATGGTACGGTGAAAATGGTTGCCACTGAGATAATAACTAACCAAAATGAGGCGAGGAATGAAGCGTTAAATTATTCGATCATAACAAGCGCAAGACTGACGTCTCTTGAAGAAGGCAAAAAAGCGCTGTTTGTTGTTTACACCAAAGATACGCACGGTTTTGACCGTTCGGACGTTTCAATTCTTGATGACGGTATAAACCTTTTCGATTACGGGGACTTTATCGTCGACGGCGAATATGAGTGTGACGGGGAAACGTATGAAAATTCTGTATGGAACTCGACCCATTCGCTTGCAGCATTGAAAGAAGAACAAGAATAAAAATGATAAGCCGGGTTTTGCCCGGCTTTTTTTATTGGAAGAGCTAAATTGCTCGCTTACGCTCGCAGCTAAATTGAAACCTGACGGTTTCAGCTAAATTGAAGCCTTACGGCTTCAGCTAAATTGAAAACCTGCGGTTTTCAGCTGAATTGAAGCCTTACGGCTTCAGCTAAATTGAAAACCTGCGGTTTTCAGCTAAATTGAAAACCTGCGGTTTTCAGCTGAATTGAAAACCTTCCGCCTTGAGAGGCAGAGTGACGAAGAAATCCGATCCTTTTCCCGGTTCGCTGTTCACGCCGTAGCCGCCGCCGTGCGCCTCCATGATGCGCTTGACGATGCAGAGGCCGAGGCCGGTGCCGACGTCGGCGCGCCTGTGCGCTCTGTTCTCCTTGAAATATCTGTCCCAGATATACGGCAGGTTCTCGGGCAGTATGCCGTCGCCGTCGTCGATCACGTCGAACCGCAGATACCGCGCGCCGCGCTCCGTCACCTCGCTCTGTATTATCCGCACGAGCTTCGAGGGGCCGGTATAGTTTATCGCGTTGTTTATCAGGTTGTAGAACACCTGCGTCAGCTTCAGCTCGTCGCCCTTTATCACGTATTCCCGCTCCGCCTTAAAATCGAGCGTGTAGCCCTGTACCGCGCGCATGCTCGCGTAGCGGCCGACGAGCGCGGAAAGCTTTTCGGTCACGTTGAATTCCGTTATATCGAGATGATCCATGCCCGCCTCGAGCTTTGACAGCGAGAGCATGTCGTTCACGAGCCTGTTCAGGTGGTCCGCCTCGTCGATTATTATCTGGATGTTTTCCGCGTTGTTCTCGCCCGGTATGTCGCGCATCATCTCGCCGTAGCCGGATATCATCGTAAGCGGCGTGCGCAGATCGTGGCTGACGTTGCTTATCAGCTCGCGCCGCAGATCGTCGACCTTCTGCAGCTCCGCCGAAGCCTTCGACAGCGTCTCGTCGAGCTCCGCCGTCTCGCGGCAGCCGGCGCCGCCGGTCAGCCTTTCATACGCGGGCGTGCCGATGTGCTTCGCGTTCTCGTTAAGCTTCGTCAGAGGCGCCGACAGCGTCGACGCCATTATCTGACCGATTATCACCGCTATGAGGATGAACACGACGGAGACGATCAGAAGCAGCCCGATGATCGTCGTGCGCGTGGCGTCGACCGGCGTCAGCTGCACGTATATCATCACGGCGGCGTAGCCGTCGCTCTGCTCGGTCAGGTGAGAGTAGAGCATACTGTCGTTCTCGTCGCCGCGGCTGCCGGAGGAGCCGTCGAACGTGTACGTTATCGTTCCGCCCTCGCGCCGCGTGTTCTCTATAAGCGCCGAGACCGCGAACGTGTTCGCGAGTATCCCGCGCGGATTGACGAAGCCTATGTTCTCGGTCGCGGCGCCGGTGCGCCTCTGCACGAGTATGTTCGCGCCGGTGTCGCGGCAGACGTCGGCGATGTAGTCTGCAAGCGACTGCGAATCGAGCGTTATCCGCGCCTCCACGTCCTTCGCCGTCGACATCAGCTCACTGCGCTTCGTCTGACGGTAGAAATCGTCGAGGAACACGACGAAGAGCAGCCAGATCACCGCGAGTATCAGCGCGGTGAACAGCGCCGTTATCGCGATAAGCTTGGTACGCAGCCCGGGCGTGAGTCTTTTTTCTTTTTTCATTGATCCGCCTGTCCGTCGAACCTGTATCCGAGCCCGCGCAGCGTCACGACGTATCTGCTGTATTCGCCGAGGCTCTTGCGCAGAAGCTTTATATGCGAATCGAGCGTACGGTCGTCGCCGAAGAAGTCGTAGCCCCAGACCTCGGTTATAAGCCGCTCACGGCTCAGCGCTATTCCGCGGTTGCGCACGAGGTAGAAGAGCAGATCGTATTCCTTCGGCGTCATCTCCGCGGCGACGCCGTCTACGTAGACGAAGCGCCCCGTGAAATCGACCGTCAGCCCGCCGAATTTGAGTATTTCGTGCTCGTCGCCGCCGCCCGCCTTCGAGCGTTTGATCAGCGCGCCGACGCGCATCATCAGTTCTTTCGGCGAAAACGGCTTGACGACGTAATCGTCCGCGCCTACCTCGAAGCCGTGTATGCGGTCGTATTCCTCGCCGCGCGCCGAAAGCATTATGACCGGCGTGTTTTTCGTTTTGCGTATCTCCTTCACCGCGGAAAACCCGTCGAGATCCGGCATCATTATGTCCATTATTATGACGTCGTAGCTGTTTTTGCGCGCCTTGTTCACGGCTTCCATGCCGTCCGCCGCCTCGTCGGTGCGGTAGCCCTCGAATTCCGCGTATTTCTTTATTATCTCACGGATCTTCTGCTCGTCGTCGACTATCAGTATCTTTTCCATATCCGTATCTCCTTTTTCTTAACTTTAACACGCCAATGTGAAAACTCCGTGACGGCGGGCTGAAATCATTCGTCGCCGCCGTCGGGCTTGAAATTCGCGAGCGGGTTCTTGTGCACCGCCTTTTCCATGTCGGAGGAGGCGACGTGCGTGTAGATCTGCGTGGTGTTCAGCTGTTCATGGCCGAGTATGTCCTGGAGCACGCGGACGTCGACGCCGCCCTCGCGGTACATCAGCGTCGCCGCCGTGTGGCGCAGCTTGTGGGTAGACAGCTGTTTGTAGCCGAGTCCGGCGTTTACGAGGTGCTTGTGCACGAGCCACTGCACCGTCTTGTTCGATATGCGGCTGTTTCTGTTCGACAGAAACACCGGATGACGGCTCTTGTTCTTCGCGTCGGTCACCTCGCGCTGTTCTTTTGTCAGCGAGTCGCGGTAGTCGAGGATCGCGTCCCTCACCGCGTCGTTTATATAGATCGTGCGCTGTTTGCTCCGCTTGCCTGTGACGATGAGGCTCGTCATGTCGCGGTCGAAATCCTCCATGTTTATCGACACGAGCTCGGAAAGACGCATACCGGTGTTCAAAAACGTCAGGATTATCGCGTAGTCGCGCAGCTTCGTCTTTGAGTCCTTTTCGTCGTTGACGGAGTTTAACAGGTCTTCGCTTTCGTTCAACGTCATGTATTTCGGCAGAGTCTTTTTCGACGCGGAATGGTCTATGTCGCGCGCCGGGTTGTTCTGCACCTTGCCCGTGACCGTCGCGAATTTGTACAGCGATTTCACGGCGGAGAGCTTCCGCTGCGCCGATCTCGGGCTGATCCCGCGCTCGAAGCGCAGATAGCTCAGATACTCGTATATCTCGTCCGCCGACACGGTCTTCATGAACTCGAAATCGCAGTCGGAGATGGCGATCGCGTCGAACTCCTCGCCCTCGGTCGGTCCGCCCGAGCGCAGGGCTTTTATGAATTTGAAGAAGATGCGCAGGTCGAGCAGGTATTCGTCGACCGTCAGCGCCGATCTGTTCTGCGTGGCGAGCTTGTAGTTGCTGAATTCGCGCAGCGCGCGGCTGCTCATCGCCTCGCCTTTCGGTGTCGTTTCCATCGTATCCCTCCGGGATTTTTTCTTAATTATACAAAATCCATGCGCTTAATCGGTGACGTAAATGTAAATTTTATAAAATATACTTGAAAAATACGCGGTGCGGGTTTAAAATGAGGATATAAGTTTGATGAGGTGAAGTGTATGACAAATTTCCCGGATCCCAGATACGAGGCGGCGAAGCTGTTCATGTATCAGATCGTCATGGCGGTGTTCGGACTCGTCACGGTGATGGCGACGAGCTCGTCCGTGCCGCTGATGATAATCTGCGCCGTGCTCGGAATCGGGCTTTACGTTTTTCTGATATACAACCAGATGTGGGAGCTCGCCGCGAAGGACAGGATCAGAGCGGACGCGGGCAGATACGAGTACAACGCCTTCAAGCCCCTGCTGCTCGCGCTCGCCGCCGGCATACCGAATATCATCTTCGGCACGCTCTGCGCGCTCGGCGCGATACCGGGCAGGGTGACGGAAAGCGTCTCGCACGTCGGCGCGACGGTCTGCAAGCTGATACTCGGCCATTTCCTCGGCACGGTAAAGCTGCTCGGTATGCTTGAAAATCCGTTCGTGTGGCTGTTCATAACGGCGTTCTGCGTGCTCGTGCCCGTGCTCGGCTACAACGCCGGTTACCGCGGTCTGACGCTTTTCCCGAAGCTCCATACGAGCAAAAAAGACAAAGAATAAAAGAAAACGGGGACTCATATAATCATGTATAGCCGGCGGCGCCGGACGACTGATTTACGGAGGCCCGTTTTGAAGCAGAGAATAGAGCGGAGACTGTTTTTTGAATTCACGTCGCACACGGTGGTTTTCGCCGCGGTGTTCGCGGCGGTCGCCGTCGTGTTTTCACAGATCATACCGGCGGGCGGCGAGGCGAGACAGACGGGCGCTTCCGCGGCGTCGCCGCTTATAGTGATCGACCCCGGTCACGGCGGCGAGGACGGCGGCGCGGTCGCGCCGGACGGCACGGCGGAGAAGGATATAAACCTCAGCGTCGCAAAAAGCACGTGCGCGCTGCTCACCGCGCTCGGCTGCGAATGCGTGATGACGCGCGAAGACGACGTGATGCTCTCGGGCGGCGGCGCGGGTTCGAAAAAACTGCGCGATCTGCAGAGCAGAGTCGCCTTCACCGACGGCGGCGGCTGCGTGTTCGTCAGCATACATCAGAACAAATTTCCGCAGAACAGCTGCGCGGGCACGCAGGTGTATTACTCGAAAAACGACGCGCGCTCGGAAAAACTCGCGTCCGTGATACGCAAAAACGTTCAGGGGTACCTGCAGAAAAACAACGTAAGGCAGATAAAGCGCGCGGGCTCCGAGATCTACGTGCTCGACAGATGCGCGGTACCCGCCGTGCTCGTCGAATGCGGGTTTTTATCGAATCCCGCGGAGCTGGAGCTTCTTAAAACGGAAGAATATCAGAAGAAACTCGGCTGCGTGATAGCGTTGTCAGTAACGGATTATTTGACCGGTGAATCAAATCGGAATTAAAGAAAGTAAAAAATGATACATATTGAAAAAATAGACGCGAAAAACGTTTGGGACGTTATAGATCTTAAACTGAAAAGAGAACAGAAACATTTCGTCGCGTCAAACAAAACGAGCATAATACAGGCGTACACGGCGATAGGGACGGCGTGCTCCGCTTTCCCGTTTGCCGTATATAACGACAAAAAAGTCGTCGGCTTTCTTATGGTCTGCTATAACGAGGGCGCGTTTTACGAGATATACGGCGAGGTGCCGCCGTCGGCGCTCGTAAACAATTACAGCATATGCCGCATAATGATTGATAAAAAGTATCAGGGCAGAGGCTACGGCAGAGCGACGATGCAGGCGGCGCTCGATTTCATAAAAACGTGGCCGTGCGGAGTTGCCGAATACTGTGAAATATCGTACGAGCCGGAAAACAAGGCGGCAAAAAATCTGTACGCATCTTTCGGCTTTGTCGAAAACGGAGAGATGGACTGCGACGAGGTCGTAGCCGTGCTGAAATTGTAAACGGATACTGTAAAAATGACACTTGAAAAAATAACGGATGAATTTGTAAAACGATCAGCCGAGATATTAAAGGACGGACTTTGCGGGGTATATCTGCACGGCTCGTCCGTTATGGGATGTTTCAACCCCGAAAAAAGCGATATCGATTTAATAATCGTCGTGAACCGTAATATCCCGGACGAGACAAAACGGGCGCTTCTGGATATGACGGTCGAGCTGAACGCAAAATCAACTCCGAAAGGGATAGAAATGAGCATAGTCAAAAAAGACGTATGCAAGCCGTTTGTTTACCCCACGCCGTTTGAGCTTCATTTTTCGGCGGGGTATGTCGAATGGTATGAGGACAACCCGGACGAGTATATCCGCGAAATGAACGGGGTGGACAAGGATCTTGCGGCGCATTTCACCGTGATACGCGCACGCGGCAAGTGCTTGTACGGAGCGCCGATAGACGAGGTTTTCGGCGAGGTGCCGAAGGCTGATTATATGGATTCTTTGTGGTTTGATATATCGGACGCGTGTAAGGACATAAAGGAACACCCTATGTATAAAATACTGAATCTGGCGCGTGTGCTGGCGTTCTGCAGAGAGGACAAGGTCTTATCAAAAAAAGAGGGCGGCGAATGGGCGATCAAAAATCTGCCCGCGGAATTTCATCCGCTGATAAATACCGCGCTTGACGAATACACAAAAGGCAAGGACTTCGCCTACGACGCGGAAATCTCCGTGCGGTACGCGAAATATATGCTTAATCAGATAAAGAAATATAAAAACAGGAGGCTGACATGAAAACATTTTTGCTTATAACCGGAATAGTCGTAATGATCGCCTGCGTTTTGTCGCTGTTGTTCGCCGCGCTCAACCTTTTCGGATACTACCACACGCAGGACGGCTCGGCGGAGCTTTACGCACGTATGCACAGACGCGCGACGGTGTTCTTCATCGTCGGCGCGGTCTTGGCCGTCGTTGCCGTGGTGTTCCTTATCGTCCGCGGCAGGATGTGAACAAAGAGAGAAAAAATGGAGCTGCGGAAAATAAATAAAGAGGACGCTTACGCGCAGTGGGAGTTCACATCGGCGCAGCCCGAGGACGAAAACGGGTTCACCAATAAATACAGCGGCGTGTCTTATGAAGAGTATATCAAAAAAGTGCTGCCCGAGATGATCAGCCACGAGCATCCGGCGGACATGCCGGACTGGTTCGTCCCGCAGTCGTACTATTATCTGTGGGACAACGGCCGGCTCATAGGTGAGTTCCGCATACGTCATTATCTGACCGAGGCGCTCCGGAACGGTTCCGGTCACATCGGCTACTGCATAAGAAAAGATATGCGCGGCAAAGGGTACGGCACCGCGGGGCTGAAGCTGACGCTTGATATAGCGAGAAAGATCGTGCCGGAGGACGAGATATATCTCAGCGTGAACAAAAACAACCCGGCGTCGAAAAAAGTAATGCTGAACAACGGTGCGTACACAGCGGCGGAAGACGAGGGGCATTATTATATGCGTATCCCGAAATAGAAAAGGAGATCAAAAGCGATGGAACCTTCAATGGAAGAAAAACTCAAAGCGGTGATACAGTTATGCGAGGAAGGCGATCCGGAGGCCTGCGCGTTTCTGGGAAAAGAATTTTATTTCGGTTTCAATATCGAACAGGATCTTGACAGGGCCTTTCGGTATCTGACCACGGCGGCAAAGAGCGGAGACGCTTTGTCTCAGTTCCTCGTCGGGTTCATGCACTGGTCGGGCCGCGGAACGGAGCCCGATGAGGACAAGGCGCTTGAATGGTTCCTGCCCGCCGCGGAGCAGGGCATACCCGAGGCGATGTACAACGTGGCAAAGATCCTGCTTTCAAAGGATCCCGAAAAGAATAAGGACGAGGCGATCGGATGGCTCGAGCGCTCGGCGAACGCCGGTTACGGCGCGGCGGAGGACATGCTCTGTGAGTTCGAGGATTGAAACGCTCACGCCGTTTTGACGGCGGACCGATATAAAGGAAGAAAAAAATGAAAAACAAGACCGTTTATATTTGCAGCGAATGCGGTTATCAGACGGCGCGCTGGCTCGGCAAATGCCCTGACTGCGGCAGCTGGAACACGCTCGAGGAAGCGATCGCGGAGCCTGAGACCGCGCCCGGCGGCGCGGAGTCATACGCGCCGGTGACGGAGGCGAGACTTCTGTCGCAGATCGGGGAACAGCAGAACATCAGGCGCCTGACCGGCTGCGCGGAACTCGACCGCGTGCTCGGAGGCGGGCTCGTCTCCGGCTCCGCCGTACTTCTGTGCGGCGAGCCGGGCATCGGCAAATCGACGCTTCTTTTGCAGATCTGCTCGGCGCTGTGCAAAGACGGGCGCGTGCTGTACGCCTCGGGCGAGGAGTCGGCGGAGCAGCTGCGGCTGCGCGCGGACAGGCTCGGCGTCACGTCGGGAGACATATACATAGCGGCGGACACGAACATTGACTCGGTCGTCGCGCACTCGGAAAAGTTAGGCCCCTCTGTGCTCATCGTCGACTCGATACAGACGATGTGGAAGAGCGGGATCAGCTCGTCCGCCGGCGGCGTCAGTCAGATAAAGGAATGCGCCTCACGGCTGATAAGGCACGCGAAGGAGCGCGGCGTGTCGGTCATAATCGTCGGACACGTGAACAAGGAAGGCAGCATCGCCGGACCGAAGCTGCTCGAGCACATGGTCGACACGGTGCTTTATTTCGAGGGCGACCGGCGGCAGAGCTTCCGACTGATCCGCGCGATAAAGAACCGTTTCGGCGCGACCGACGAGGTCGGCGTGTTCGAGATGTGCGGCGACGGTCTGAAAGAAGTGAAGAGCCCGTCAGAGCTGCTTCTGGCGGGACGTCCGACCGGCGTCTCCGGCAACTGCGCCGTCTGCACGATGGAGGGCACGCGCCCGATCATCACGGAGGTGCAGGCGCTCGTCACGCCGTCTTATTACCCATCGCCGAAGCGAGCCTCGCAGGGCGTCGACATAAACCGCGTCAACCTGATTTTAGCGCTGCTCGAAAAGCGGCTCGGGCTGAAATTCTCGGCGCACGACTGCTACGTCAACGTGATCGGGGGCATGACGCTCGACGAGCCCGCGGCGGATCTCGGTCTCGCGCTCGCGCTGATCTCGTCGCTGCGCGATATAGCGCTGCCGGACGACACGGTCGCGATAGGCGAGCTCGGGCTCTCCGGCGAGATCCGCGCCGCCGCCGATCTCGACAGGCGGCTCAAAGAGACGGCGCGCCTCGGATTCGGACGCGCGCTCGTGCCGCGCCGCAACTACGGAAAAAGCGCCGGTAAAGCGCCGGAGGGCGCGGTACTGCTCGGCAGCATCTTCGACGCGATAAGGATATTCGGGAAATGATAAAGGAAGACATAAGATACGGTCAAAGCTGCATTTTCGAGGGCATGACGTCGATCTCGGCGGTCATAAACTCGACGTGCTCAGACAGACGTATAAAGCGCGTGCTCTACGACGCAGAACGCGAGGACAAGCTCGGCCGGCAGCTGGCTTTCCTGCGCCGCCGCGCTGACGAGCTCGGCTTCGGGATCGTCAGAGCAGACGCGGAGACGCTGTCGGAGATGACCGTCGGCAGCAGTCACGGCGGCATCGTCGCGGAATGCACCGAAAGGACCGTGCCGGTACTGACGCCCGAAGACGTCGCCGAAGGCGGCTTTTACGTATATATCGAGGGAGTGGAGGATCCGTACAACTTCGGTTACGCCCTGCGCTCGCTCTACGCCGCCGGGGCCGACGCGACTCTTATGCCAAAGCGCAACTGGATGAGCGCCGCCGGCGTCGTCTGCCGCTCGTCCGCGGGCGCGTCGGAGCTGATGCCGCTTTACACGGCGCCGGACGATATCTGCGAGGTCTTCCGCGGCAAAGGATACAAGATAATCTGCGCCGACACGCACGACTCCGTCTCCGTCTACGACACGGACTGCAAAAAACCGCTCCTGCTCGTCGTAGGCGGCGAGAAGCGCGGCATCACGAAAAAACTGCTCGAGTCCGCCGACGCGATCGTTCACATCGAATACGGAAGGCGGTTCGGCGCGGCGCTGTCGGCGGCGTCCGCCGCGGCTGTGCTCGGCTTCGAGATAAGGAGGCAGAACAGGTGAGATATCTCGTGGCGATGAGCGGCGGCGTCGACAGTTCCGCCGCGGCGTATCTGCTCTTAAAACAGGGGCACTGCGTCGAGGGCGCGATCATGCGCCTCTCGCCTTTCTCCGACGGCTCGGACGTTCGATCGGCGGAAGCGGTCTGCCGCGAGCTCGGGATAAATCTGCGCGTGCTCGATCTCAGAGCGGAATTCGAGCGGTACGTGATCGGGCCGTTCTGCGATCAGTATCTGAGGTGCAGGACGCCGAACCCCTGCGTGTTCTGCAACAATAAACTGAAATTCGGCGCGTTCCTCGATCACGCGCTCGCCGAAGGGTTCGACGGCATGGCGACCGGCCACTACGCCGCGATCACCGAGAGAAACGGCAGATACGCCGTATCCGTCGCCGCCTGCGCGGAAAAGGATCAGTCGTATTTTCTGTGGGATCTCGACCAACGCGCGCTGTCGAAGACCGTTTTCCCGCTCTGCGGCGCGGGCTCGAAGGACGAGGTGAGACGGCTCGTTAAGGACGCGGGTCTGCCGGTGTACAGCCGCGGCGATTCGCAGGACATCTGCTTCGTGCCCGACGGCGAATACGGCGATTTCATCAGAGAACACACCGGCGCGGATCAGCCGGAGGGCGATTTCGTCGACGAGGACGGCAAAGTGCTCGGACGCCACAAGGGTCTGCTCAACTACACGATAGGGCAGAGGAGATATCTCAACGTCGCGGCGGGCAGGCGGATCTTCGTCATCGGAAAGGACGCGGAGAAAAACACCGTCACGCTCGGCGACGGCGAC
>JAFZRM010000200.1 GCA_017619885.1 Clostridia bacterium
CAACCTGCACTGCACCGGCTGCTGGGCGGCGGAATACGGAAACAAACTCAATCTTACGTTTGAAGAAATGGATTCCGTAATAAAACAAGGTA
The DNA here is from genome assembly GCA_017619885.1 of Clostridia bacterium. Taxonomy (GTDB): domain Bacteria; phylum Bacillota; class Clostridia; order Oscillospirales; family CAG-272; genus UBA1248. The sequence continues at coordinate 93 of JAFZRM010000200.1, forward strand.
AAGACCTCGGCATATATTTTTACATTTTCACGGGAGGCGAACCGCTTGTCAGAAAAGACGATCTTATACAGCTGTGCCTGATTCACGACGATTGTATATTCATGACGTTTACAAACGGCACTCTGATCGATGAATATTTCGCCGATCAACTGCTTGAACTCGGAAATTTCATGCCGGTAATCAGCGTGGAAGGCTTTGAAGAAGCGACCGATTCACGCCGCGGGAGCGGTACGTACAAAAAAGCAGTCCGCGCTATGCGTCTGCTGAAAGAAAAACGTCTTCCGTTCGGCGTCAGCTGCTGTTATACGAGACGTAATATCGACTCGATATCCTCCGACGACTTTTTCGATCAGATGGTCGAGTGGGGCGCGAAATTCGCGTGGTACTTCCACTATATGCCGGTAGGAAACGACGCGGTGCCGGAACTGATGCCGACGCCGGAACAGCGGGAATACATGTATCACAAGATCCGCGAGGCGCGCGCAACGAAACCTATATTCGCAATGGATTTTCAGAATGACGGAGAATACGTTGACGGCTGTGTCGCCGGCGGCAGACGGTATTTCCACATCAATGCAAACGGAGACGCCGATCCCTGCGTGTTCATTCATTACTCCGATTCGAATATCAAAGAAAAAACGCTGCTTGAAATCCTGCAGTCGCCGTTATTTATGGCGTATCACGACGGTCAGCCGTTTAACGACAATCATCTTCGCCCCTGTCCCATGCTTGAAAATCCCGAGAAACTAAGGGAGATCATTTCAAAAACAGGGGCAAAGTCGACAGATCCGGAATCTCCGGAGAGCGCCGACCACCTTTGCGACAAATGCGTATGTTACGCGAAAAACTGGAAACCGACCGCCGATAAACTTTGGTCTGATTCAAGGCGGATGAAGGTCAAAAGCTCTGTCGGCGATCCGTAATAACAGTGATGACGAACGGGGGACGGCAGATGGCATTATTTGAAAGCGGCAGCCCCGCACTTGAAAAACTGTTGCTGTCACAACTGTCAAGGCAGAAGATAAAACAGTTTGTCGGATATTATGCACAGCCGTATAAAGAACTGATGGCTTATTACAGATGCGCTATGATGTCTGTTGAGACAAAATTCAACGTCCTGAACGAAGAACTGTCGCTTCAATATGACAGAAATCCGATCGAAACAGTAAAAACGCGTCTTAAAACTCCTGAAAGCGTTCTTGAAAAAACTAGCCGAAAAGGATTTCCGCTGACTGTCGACAGTATCGAAGAAAACATCAACGATATTGCGGGAGTCCGCGTTATCACATCCTTTGTATCGGATATTTACACACTTACGGACGCTTTTTTGAAACAGGACGATATCCGGTTGATCGAGAAAAAAGATTACATAAAAGAGCCCAAAAGCAACGGATACAGAAGTCTTCATCTGATCGTTGAGATCCCGATTTTTCTTCACAACGAGAAAAAAACGATGAAGGTGGAGGTACAGTTCAGAACGACTGCAATGGACTGGTGGGCGACAGTGGAACACAAGCTCAGATACAAAAAAGATTATGGTATCAGCGAACAAATGGAGCGTGAGCTTTATGAATGCGCCGAAATCGGCGCAGACCTTGACAGAAGAATGGAAGAACTCAGAAAATCTGCTGAAGAATATATATCATGGAATTAAAATACGGAGGTGATAGTGTGAACAAAAAAGCAAAGAAAGCCGTTATTATCGGAGGGACTGCCGCCGGGATCTCAGCCGTCGCTGCAGTAACTGCATATGCTACGACGAAAACTCTTATTAAGATTGCGCTTGACAGAAAAGAGCCAGAAATCCTGAAAAAGATTCAAGCCCGAATCTCCGGAAAAAAAGAAAACGATTTTATAAAAGCATTGAATGAGGCGGGAAAAAGGCTTTCAGAAAAGCCGAGTGAAACTATCAGGATCGTGAGCCACGATGGAAAGACGCTTGTGGGTCATTGGATTCCTCAGAAAAACGCAAAGCGCGTGCTCATTGCAATGCACGGTTGGAGATCAACGTGGTCGGGCGATTTCGGGATCGCGTCCGACGCATGGGAAGAAAACGGATGCAGCGTACTGTATGCCGAACAGCGAGGACAGGATAAAAGCGAAGGAAACTACATGGGGTTCGGAATTACGGAGCGATTTGATTGTCTTGATTGGATAGCATGGGTCAGGGAGCGTTGCGGGACGGATATTCCGATATATCTTTTTGGTGTTTCCATGGGCGCTACAACGGTATTGATGGCGTCCTGTCTGCCGCTTCCGGAAAACGTACACGGTATTATAGCTGACTGCGGATTTACGTCTCCGCATGAGATTTGGAAATATGTTGTAAATCATAATCTTCATCTCGGCTTCAGAATACGCGGCAGGATCGCGGAGAAAATGTTTATGAATATGCTCCACGCAGGAAGCGACAAATATTCTACGCTCGACGCGCTGAAAAGCAGTAAAGTACCCGTTCTGTTCATCCACGGCAGCGACGACAGATTTGTGCCTGTTGAAATGACGTACCGGAACTATAAAGCGTGTGTTTCGCCTAAAAAACTGCTCATCGTTCCCGGTGCAGATCACGGCATGAGTTATTATATCAGCAAAGACGAATACGAGAAATCGATAACTGATTTTTGGAATATGTACGATAACCTGTCGATGCCGATCAGTAAAGTATAACAATATTTGAAGCAATCCGTTCTATAGTAACTGCCCCCACTTTTCGCTCAAAAGTGGGGGCAGTTACTCACATACGGAAACCCTTGCTTACAGCACGACCTTGAATCTGCATAGACCGTCGAGTGTCTCACGGATGAAAACGTTCTTCGGGAGAGCAGGCAGATAATTCTTTTCAAAGGTAGTCGAACGGTAATATGCGTTGAAGTTTGCTATCGGCAGGATTACCCAGTCGAGATCCTTACGCTTGTTTGCGTAATAGAACGCCGTCAGGTCTTCCGCTTTGGGACGGTATTTGTCAAGCATTTCTATCGCGTCGAGCTTTTTCTTGATCTTCTTTGGCAGGACGTATTCCTCCGCGCGGAGCGGTCCCGCCTCCAGCGCCTCGGCGATCACGTCGTCGAAACGTGTACCCCACGCGCCTTTTGTGTTCCTTGCGAAGATCGGAACGGTATAATGCCCGACGCGCTCTTTCCATTGCTTTGCATATCCTTTTTCGACCGCGTCGAATATCTTCTGTACCGGTTTGGTGAGAAGCTCGAAGTGTTCATTGCAGAAAGCAAAAAGGTTTTTCATGTGGCGGATGTACCATCCGTTGCCTTTTGCGTCCACAAGCTCCGGGAACTCGTCCGAAAGTTCTCTGAAATCCACTTTAGCGTCGGGATCAACTCGTCTGTCGGGAACGCTGCTCCACGCGCATAAAGCACGGTAGGTGTAATCAATGCGGTCATACGGATCGCCCGGAAGAACGCTTCCGTCCTTATCGTGGAACAGAAATCCGCGCGCAAGGATCGTAAAGATACGGTTGAAGCCGAGAAAGTCCTTTATCATATCGAAGGTGAAGCGACCCATATAGGTCTTATCGCTCTTTTTCACAGAGATATACTGCGGCTTTTCGGTGTAATCTCTGAATTCCTGCCATTCGTTCGTCATCTGCCGAACCACCTCCGTTTCTTCTTTTCAGCCGGTCCGACCGTCCATTCCAGCGCGGAATACGGCATCACTTCAAGCACGAACCGGCGCTCGCCGAGCGCGACGGCGCATTTGACCGCCTCGTCAAAATCAACGCGGCGTTCGCGTCTGTCGGGCGGCGATAACAGCGCGATACAATTACTCACTATCGTTTCTTTGTAATCCGAGAAATGTCTGATACCGCTTAAGATAAATTTCAGCTCCGGTGAATCGCCGTCACGCACAATATTCTTGAGAATTTTCTGATTGGAATACAATTCGTCCAGATCGCAGAGTATATCTCCGAGCAGACGGAAGCCGCCGTTGCGGAAATCGCAGAAGACGTCCATATATTCGGTACTTACGCCGGAAGGTACGATGGAGAACCACACAAACCCTCTGTTCTTCTTCGGCGTCAGGTGCCATTTATTCTCGGTCAGAGCTCTGCGCGCCTTTCTTATAGAATCGGCAGGCGCCGCGTCAAAGAGAGCGTACAGCTGCTCCGCGCTCACGGTGTTGAGCTGACCGCGCGAGAAAAGGATACGGACCACGTCCTTCTGACGTTTGAAATCGGTCGAAAGGTGCTTAATAAATCGGATACGCGCGTCCGCAGCGTGATACGCCGAAACGACCGCTTTCACACGCTCCATCGAAAACGGGTCGAGATTATCTTTCCAGTCCGGTTCCGAGGCAAAAGTAAAGAGCTTTTCATCCTCAGCCGGTTTCGGCTTGTATTGCTTCGTTTCTTGCCCGAGCATATACGCGTAATACGGCAGGCGCTCCATATTGGAGCTGACCTCGTCCCAATCAACTTCCTCAATGAAATCCTCGATGTCTTTTTCTTTCGTCTGCTCGTACCATTTGCGGTCACGGTTGTCTTTGGAGATCGTTTTGTACCGGAGGAACACGCTCTTTTTCGTATTCCTGCCGTAAAGGTATTCGGTCAGATCGGGCTTGACGCCGCTTTTCGCCGAATCTATTTCCAGTCCCGTGAGAATGGCGAGCGCCTCGGTATCCATACGGCTCTCGTCGCGCTTTTCATCCTCGTTGTTCTCGTCGTAGGCGACGATGCCGAGGCGGAGCGCCGTGTTGCTGATCTGTCCCACGCGGGAGGAAAACGTGCTTTTCACGGCTTCCGCGCGCGCTTTCCAGTCCTTCGCGTCCGCGATAAGCGGCTCCGCAGACGGTATTTTGAGCACGGGCAAGGACTTTCCATTATCATAACCTTTCTTAACGCAGTCGTTTACGAGCGGATCGGCGACCGTTCTGACAAGATCGCCGTCGTAATCCGCGCCGCCGAGCCGTTCGGGAATGAGCGAGCGCGAATCGACCATAAGAACGTAATAAAGGTGCGAAAGATATTTCTTTCGTATCGCGCCGACCGTTGTTAAAGGATAAACGAACGCTTCTTCGTTCCTCGCTATATGCGGACTGCGCAGAAGTGTGTAATACGGCTGTTCTTTGAAAACCGGCGACGGCGCATATATTTCGTTGCCGCGCAGTTCTTCCGCTGTGAGTTTTTTGCAGGCGTCGCCTTCGCCGACAGACGTTTTGACGATATACGAAAGCAATCTCATCAGGTCGTCCGAGAGATAGCGCGTATCGCCCGCGACAAGCAGTTTGCCGACGGCGTATTTGTTTCTTACGCTCTCCGCGTTGTCGGAGAGTTCTTTTGTGAATATCGACTCTTCAAGATAGAGCGGATTCTTCTTTAACAGCCCCGCGCGCTGACGGCGGCGATTGTTTAGTTTCAGTTCGCCGTTCGACAGGTCCTTCAGAAAGTAGGACAGCCGCGCTTCTGCGTTTGCGCAGTAATCGTAATAGGCGACCTCCGTCGTTTTCGTCAGCCAGTGACGCGAATCGTTTTCGGGAGACTTATCCCAACCGCGCGGAAGATCGGCAGGTCGGAATTCTTCTTCGGTAAGCGCGAGCGTGTTGAGGAACTGATAGTTCAGCTCTGTAACGCTTTCACGCTCCGCTTTGTCTGAACCGGAGATATACAGCGCGTGATCATACTTACGGCAGCGTTCAAGATACTCTGCCCACGAAAGCCCGTTTTCGGTCATCCATCCGTAGCCCTTGAACATACTCTTGGTGAGGATCATCTGCACGTCGTTTACGTCGTGTTCTACACCCCAGATATCTTTGATTTTCGGCACTCCGAGCTGTGAAAACAGCCCCCGGAGGTCGATTTCGTGGACTACCCCCTTGATATACGGCAGCCGCACCTGAAAAGAGTGGTGCGCGCCGGAGGAATCGAGAGAACGCGCCATTTCTTTTGAAATAATGCCTTCACCGTCGAATTCGAGCACCTCCACATCGGCGGTCTTTTCCACGCGGGTATATTTCCGGACGGGATCGTCGCTTCCGTCGTCCTCGACCGTGACGATATTTGCGTTCTTTACGGTGCTTTTCGGGTTATCTATGACGATGATCTTCTTTTCGGAAAGCAAGTGCGGATCGTTGACCCTTCTTCCGCTTGTGTACATAAGGGCGTTGTATGCGTAGAGCTTGGCAAGCTGACACTTGCCGATCTTCATACCGAGCATCATACGCTCGCGCAGCGGCTCGTACAAATCTTCTCTGACAAACGAAAGAACGCTGTTGCGGCTCATATTCGCCGAACGCTCAAAAGCGAGATATTTTGCATATCCGCGCCCGAGATTGAGTATGGTCCCGTCTCTGCCGAGCATACATTCCGCTTTGTTTATCGCATAGACCGGGCGGGAATAACCGCGCTCGTCGAAAGTGCCTGAGAAGTCGATATATATGAGCGCGTCCTTCAGCTTTTCACAGTCGGACTCCGCCTGATAGTTTTCACCGTAGAGGACGCACATTGCCTGATGATAGATCGCGCAGTCGTCCTGCTTCGTTTCTTCTACGAGAAATTCTTTTGACGGATCGGTCGCGTCAAAAGAAAACCGCCACGCGCCGTACTCTCCTACGGCGGAAGCGATGATACTCAGTGCCGATATTTGACGTATAACGTACTTCTGCAGAGCCATACCGTTTCCTTCTTCAAAATTCGATAAGCCAGTATAGCATAAAAGTCCGAAAAATTCAATATCCAATTGTAAATAACTGCCCCCACTTTTGAAAAAATCGTGGGCGGCTTTTTTAATTCAAGGAGGTGATGCCTATGAGGGTATCCGGCTGAAAAGCAAACAACGACATCGCGGTAAAGACATAACCATAATAAAATTGACATCCGGGAAAGACCGGAAGAAAGGATTTTTTAATATGAAGTATTACAAGAACAACGTCATCATCGGGATCGACCACGGTTACGGGAATATCAAGACTGCTAACCACATTTTCAAGACCGGAGTCGCGGCGAGCGACACGGAACCCGTATTCGGGACGAACGTCCTGTTTTACAACGGGAAGTATTATCTTATCGGTGAGGGGCATAAGGAGTTCAGCGCGGATAAGATAACCGACGAGGAGTATTTCATCCTTACGCTCGCCGGTGTCGCAATGGAGTTGAACAGCTACGGACTGACGGAAGCGAACGTGCATATTGCGGCGGGACTGCCATTAAAATGGGTATCGCAGCAGAAAAAAGCGTTCTCGGACTATCTTTTGAGGGTACCTGACGTCAGATTTACGTTCAACCGCAAGAATTATCACGTTCGCATCACAGGCGTCAATATCTTTCCGCAGGGCTTCGCCGCCATTCAGGACAAGACGGCTACGATGAACGGAATGACGGTACTCTGCGACATCGGCAATGGTACTATGAACGTTCTCTTTATGAAAGATGGCAGACCCGACCCGCTGAAGTCTTACACCGAGAAGTTCGGAACGCAGCAGTGCGTCCTCGCGGCGAAGACGGCGATCCAGGACAAGTATCACGTCAATATCGACGAGTCGATCATCGAGGACGTGTTGAGGACAGGAACGGCGGATATCGCGGACGATTGGCTTGATGTTATCAAAAAAACCGTAAAGGATTACGTCAAAAAGCTGTTTGCCGTTCTCAGACGGTACGACTACGAGCCGTCGCTGATGCGTCTGTACGTTGTCGGCGGAGGCGGTTGTCTGATCCGCAATTTCGCGGAATACGATGAAAACCGTGTAACGATCAACAGCGATATCCGCGCGACGGCAAAAGGATACGAATCATGGGCGTTCCGTCTTCTTGAAAAGGCTGACGCAAAATGAGCGTAAGGTTCATCAAGATCAGGCTGAATACGGACAGCCCTCTTGATAAAGACGTGATTGAGGCATTGAAAGGCGTAAACGGTCAAAACACTTTCATCAAAAAAGCAATTCTCACGTATGCCGGTAAGGGCGGCGAGGAGATTATAGCAGAGAAAATCGCTTCATCGGTCGTCGAAAAACTGAAAAGTTCTCCTGTTTTATCTGTCACCGTACCGGTAGAATCCGATTCCGTCGTTGATGAACAGACCGCCGCCAAGAGCGCTGATATAGCCGATGATTTCCTTGACCAATTGTAAAAATGACAGTCACTGTAGCACCCAATTCGGAAATGAAAACATGAGAATGACTGCTACTATGACCCCCACCGACGATCACGAAAACAATGACAATTATCCTAAAAGCGATGCACCCTGTCGGGAGATCCCAACTGTTTTACGGTTTCACCGAAATCGTGGTATGCGCCGCACAGGAACAGTGGTGATAGCCCTTACGGGGTGTGTCGCACACCGTAGCAAGCAGGGAAAACGTACTGCACCGTTTTCCCGGGCGGAGAGTTTTCTCCGCACTTCAAGGGGACACCCCCTGACCCCCGTGCAGAATAATTGATGAAAAGAGGTAATCGTTATTAAAGGAAGACAACCGAAAGACCCAAGACCTACGATTTGTTTCCGGCTCGATAAGCCGGAGAAAGACAAGATACTGCGGCTCGCTCGAAAATGCGGACTGAACGTGACCGAGTATATGATCCTGCGCGGAACGGGCTA
>JAFZRM010000201.1 GCA_017619885.1 Clostridia bacterium
CGTCATTGCGGTCGCCGCGGGCGTGCTCGTATGCGCCGCCGCCGTCACCGCGGTCGTCGTGATCAAAAAGAAACGAAAGGCAAATTGACCGGAGCCCGCCAAAGAGACGGCGGTTATGAATTCCGCCGGCGCAAAACGTTATCGGAGCCGCACACTTTTACGTGTGCGGCGGTTTTTTTCGTGCGCGATCATTTTTCTTCATTTCTATTGACTTATCCGGCGTTTTATGATATCATTTCAACAATAATATAAAAAGGATCAGTGCTATGATAGGAACAAACAACGTATCTCTGCAGTTCGGCGGCAGGACTTTATTCGCCGGAGCCGATCTGCAGTTCACCCGCGGCAACTGCTACGGGATAATCGGCGCGAACGGCGCGGGCAAATCCACGTTTCTCAAGATCCTGTCGGGCGAGCTCGAGCCGACGAGGGGCGAGGTCTTCAAAACGCCGACGGAGCGCCTTTCGGTGCTTAAGCAGGACCACTACGCGTATAACGACTGCACAGTCCTTCGCACGGTGCTTCTCGGCAATCCGGAGCTCGTGAAGATCGCCGACGAGCGCGACGAGATCTATTCCAAAGAGGAGATGACCGAGGAGGACGGCGTCAGAGCCGGCGAGCTCGAGGAGCGTTACGCCGAGATGGGCGGCTACACGTCCGAATCGGACGCCGAGATACTTTTAAACGACCTCGGCATAACCGACGAATACCATTATCTGCCGATGGCGGAGCTGTCCGATTCGCAGAAAGTCAAGGTCCTTCTCGCGCAGGCGCTTTTCGGCAATCCCGACATACTGCTCATGGACGAGCCGACGAACGGCCTCGACCTCGTGACGGTCAACTGGCTCGAGGATTTCCTCGCGGACCTCGACAGCACCGTGATCGTCGTCTCGCACGACAGACACTTCCTTAACAACGTCTGCACGCATATAGTCGACGTCGACTTCGGCAAGATCACGATGACCGTCGGCAACTACGATTTCTGGTTCGAGTATACGCAGATCAGACAGCGCCAGATGAGAGAGCAGAACAAGAAGAACGAGCAGAAGGCGAAGGAGCTGCAGGAATTCATCCAGCGCTTCTCCGCGAACGCGTCGAAGTCTAAGCAGGCGACGTCGCGCAAAAAACTGCTCGAATCGATCAACCTGTTCGAGATGCCCGTCTCGTCCCGCCGCTTCCCGTTCATCAGCTTCGAGCCGTCGCGCTCGATCGGCAACGACCTGCTCGAGGTCAAGAACCTCAGCAAGAGCATAGGCGGCAGGCTCGTGCTCGACAACGTCAGCTTCATCCTGCGCCCGCGCGACAAGGTCGCGTTCGTCGGCGACGACCCGATAGCGAGGACGACGCTGTTCAAGATTTTAGCGGGCGAGATGGAGCCGGACGAGGGCTCGTACAAGTGGGGCGTCACGACGAAGGTGGCGTATCTGCCGCAGGACAACTCCGAATACTTCGACGGACACGAGGAGAACCTCGTCGACTGGATCCGCGCATGCTCGACTCTGACGTACGAATCCGACGTGCGCGGCTGGCTCGGCAAGCTGCTTTTCTCGGGCGACGAGGCGCTGAAACAGGCGAAGGTCCTGTCCGGCGGCGAGAAAGTCCGCTGCATGCTCTGCCGCATGATGCTCTCGGGCGGCAACGTGCTCATAATGGACGAGCCGACGAACCACCTCGACCTCGAATCGATCACGGCGCTCAACAACGGCATGAGCCGGTTCCCGGAATCGATACTTTTCTGCTCGCGCGACCATCAGCTCAACCAGACGGTCGCGAACCGCATTATAGACGTCACCACGGGCAGCTTTTACGACAGGCTCACGACATACGACGAGTATCTGGAGGAGACTAAATGAGAAAACTGACGATACGGCGTGAAAAGACGGCGACGCTGTCATCCGCCTTTTACGTCAGCATAGCCGACGACGGGGGCAAAGACCTGACGATAAACGAGACGCCGTGCAGACTTCTCGGCAGACTGCCGAACGGCGGCGAAGCCGTGTTCGACATACCCGACACGGAGACGCGCGTATACGTTTATGAGACGAAGCGGAGCCGCGAATACACGTACGATATGTACAGGGTCCCCGCGGGCACAGAAGACGTTTTGCTGACCGGCAGATCGTATTTCAATCCCGCCACGAGTTCTTCTTTCAGGTTTGACAACAACGACACCGGCGAGGCGCGCATGAACCGCGAGGAGGCCGACGAAAAGGCAAAAAAGGCGTTCAAAAGGAACAGGATCCTCGGCGCCGTGATCGGCGTCGCGACCGTTCTCGCGTTTGTCCTCGTCGCGGCGCTGATCACCGCGGAAAAGCCGAGGACGTTTTCGATCGAAGGCGCGAGCATAACGCTGACGGACAGGTTCACGGAGGATAAGGAGTCGAAAGAGGACTACTACGTCTGGCTGTCGAGCAAGACAGCGCTTTGCGAGTTCTTTATGGCCGACCCGGAACACGCCGTGACGGCGGACGAAGTCGAGGAGTTTTACAAGGAGAATTACGAGCTTTCGGACTTCAAAGACTTTAAAGAGGACGGATTGCGCTATTTTACCTGCACGGAACCCGCGAATGACGGAAGCACCCTCGCCGATACGGTCTTCATTTACGAGAGCGAAGGCGGCGCATACGTCGTGTGGTTCGCAACGTACCCGGAAAACGCGGAACAGCTGACGCCGAAGTTCGTCAAATGGGCGAAAACGGTGACAATCGAATAAACAAAAAATCCGACCCGACGCATGCCGGGCCGGTTTTTATTTGAGAGGGAAGAGAATCGGAGTCCCATCGGGACGAATGGTGCGCTTAGCGCATAAGGGGGTTCCCCTCCCCCCTATCCGGGAACCCCCACCGCTGTTCGCGGCGGGGAACCCCGGCACCGCCCCCAAACCCCC
>JAFZRM010000202.1 GCA_017619885.1 Clostridia bacterium
GTGTAGGCGCTCTTCGTCGTGCTCTTGTACGCCTTGACAATGTAGGTATACTTCACACCGTTTTTATCCTTGACCGCGGTATCGGTGAATGTGACGGTCGCGTTGTCCGCGATCTTCTTTACGAGCGAATAGCTGCCCGTGCCGGCTTTTCTGTATACATAATAGCCTGTCGCACCCGTGACCTTCGTCCATTTGACATAGATCCCGCTTGCGGTGTTCGTCAGCGTCGGCGTGACCGGAGAAAGTCGCGTCATGCTCTTCGCCGTATACGCTCCCTTCGTGGTGCTCTTGTAAGCCCGCACGCCGTAGGTATACTTCGTGCCGGAAACCGCGGTTGTGTCGGTATAGGTCAGCATATCGGGATCTTCGATCTTCGCGAGCGTCGTGTAGCTGCCCGTGCCGGTCTTGCGGTAGACATAATAGCCGTCCGCGCCCTCTGCTTTTGTCCACGTCAGCGTCATGCCGGTCTTGCCGTTGGCAAGGGTCGGGGTGATCGGCGCAAGGCAGGTAATTGACTTCGCCGTGTAGGTTCCTCTTTCCGTGCCGCGGTAGGATTTCACGCAGTAGGTGTATTTCGTACCGGGCTCGGCGGACGTGTCGGTATAAGTCAACGTCGTATTCGAGGTGATCTTTCTGATCGCTTTATATGAGGTCGAGGCGGTCTTGCGGTAGACGTAGTAGCCGGTCGCGTTCTCATCCTGCACCCAGGTAAGCTTGATGCCGGTCGAAACGTTCTCCGCAGTCACCGCGATCTTCGCGAGCGCTTTCGGGATCGCCTCGGTCATCGTTTCGCCGCAGACCGTGCAGGTGAAGGTCTTCACGCCCTCCGCGGTCGTCGTCGCGGCGGTCGTGATCTCCCCACCGTTCCATTCGTGCGCGGCGGTTTCGACGTGACTTGCGTCGTTCGCGCAGACTCTCTGATGCCGCTCGTCGTCGAGGCTTTCCCATGCGCCGAAATTGTGACCGATATTCCCGATAGCCGTTCCTTCCTCTAATATTTCGCGGCAGCAAGAACAGACCACTCTGTCCGAATATCCGTCTTCCGTACACGTCGGCGCAAGAGCTACCGTCTCCGACAGCGGATGAGCGCATACCGTATCGTCCCGCGTCACGGTGAACGCTTCCGTCGTTGACTCTCCGTTGGCTGCCTCTGCGGTTACGTAAACGACCGCGACTCCGTTTCCGTCAAACGGAAGCTCCGATGCAAGGAACGCGAACTCGGAAATGAATCCGGTCTCTTTCTTTATCGTATCGGCATAAACGGCGTCAACCGCGTCACCGTCGGCATCGTCGAACGACACGGACACGACAACGTCCTCTGCGTCCGTAAAACCGCTTGCCGTGGTAAGGCAGGAAAGGATATAGGAATCGCCGATATGCGTTACGGAATCCTTGACAGTGGTGAGCTGTGAAGCGGACGACGTATAAGATACGCTGTTATCCGACGGATCCGTATCGCCGTCGGGCTGTATTTCCACAGTTACCGTCGAACCGGCGAAATTCGCGGGGATGACATACGGGACCGTAATGATCTCCGATTTTCCGGGCAGAATTTCGCATTCCAGCGTCAAATTCTGTTCTGTTCCGCACGTGTCGGACAAAAGCAGGGCTGCGGACTCAAACAGGGTATTTCCTTTATTCTCAAGCGTAAAGCTGAGCTCGGACTGATCCCCTTCGACAACGCCGAGCTCGTTGACAAACAGCTCGGAAACGCTCATATTGCAGAAATCGTTTTCTCTGAGCGCGATCAGATTCGTGCCGCCGCTTCTGTAGATCTCATTCGTTTCATCATATTCGCGCTCGGTCTCGGCGGCAAATATCACGACGTGCGAATCACATGCCGCCGCGTCGAAGCCGGAGAACAGATTGCCTTTTTCCGTCAGCTGCACGGCGCTGCTCCATGCTTCGCCGTCAAAAGAGCAGGTGTATAATTCGCTTCCGCTTTCCGTAAGCCCTGCCCACAGAAGTTCAAGCTCGCCGTCGTTCTTAAGCGCGCAGATCCGACTGCCGACCGATGCGGGTTCCTCGAGGACCGCCGTCGGTTCGTTATCCTGAAGATAATAAATATTTTTGCCGTCGGTAACAAATAATGTCGTCTCCCCGTTCATTTTTCCGAATACGGGATTCAGATTCGGCGTATTCTCATCCGATTTGGGGAACACGGAAAGCGTATCGCTTCCGTAAAACACGGAGATATCTCCCGAGGTGCTCAGATCCCCGTCCGTATCGGCAGAGAACGCGACCTGCCCGCCGCCCGCAGTCAGACCGCTTATCGTCGCGATATCGGACGCGATCACCGTATCGGTACCGGCGTCGACTTTATGAAGACTGTTCCCTTCGGGCGAATAAAACTCCGGCTCCGTGCTCTGCGCGTAGAACAGGACCGGTCCTTCTTCCGTAAAACCGACCGCCGGCGAATAATCGTAGACGTCGTTGTCCGTCAGCCGCGCGATATCGGCGAACTCTCCGCTCGCCGGATCGTAGACGGCAGACCAGATCTCCGTCGCCGCCAGAAGCGCCGTGTAATCCGCGCAGTCGTCCTCCGTCAGCATCCGGTTTGCCTGCTGCCACGCGATATAGAGGTGCTCGCCGTCGGAAGAAGCGACCGGCGAAAAGCTGTTGCAGCCGTTATCACAGATCGCCCGCGGCGCGCTCCACGTGTCGGTCGCGTTGTCGTACACGGAATACACCGCGCAAAGGCGGTTGTAATCGTCCCGGTCAAGGGAATCCTGCGTCCATACGGCAAGCGTCGTATCTGCGCACGAAGCGACGGACGGGTCAGCCATAGAATAAACTCCGGTCTGCAGCGTTTTTTCCGTGACTCCGGAAAGCGCAACGTTTTTCATCGGCGCTTTTTTCGGCTTCGCCGCATTATCCAGCCAGTCGGAAATATCCGACGCGCGGTCGATCAGCACAAAGTCTTTTCCTGTCGCCGAAACGTCAGCCGTGTTCTTTTTTACAGCGGATTTTGCCCCGGATGATTTTCCGTCCGAGCCGAAATAAATGGTTTCCGGACCGAGCGTGCCGCTCAGCAGAGGCTGTTCTCCGGTACTCCAGAACAGGAACTGCGCTTCATATCCGATTTCGCCCTTGAGCGCGATGGAAAAAACCTGATCCGTAAATTCAACAGATGTCGGCATCGTTCCTTTGCCGTACACGTCGAAGCTTGCGACGTCCTTTATGCCAAGCCCGGCGAATACCTTTAAGGACGGTTCGACGGAAAACACAATATCAAAATCAAGCGGCTGATTCGCGTCTGCGAACTCACGGCTCCACTGCAGCCCGATAGACGCCGAGCCTCCGGCTTCCACTCCGACATGCCCGACAGCCATCTGATAAGTATATGTAAACGTAAAGCTGCCGCCTGCCCGGATCATGATATCGGTAAAAACGATCTTCCCGTCGACGATCGTTCCCTCCATATACCCGAGAAACTCGCCGCTGAGATTTGTCCTTTTAAGATTATTGGAGCTCAGGTCGGAGAATTTAACGCCGTATTTTTGGCATAGTTGCTTTTTTACGCTGCGCATCTCCGCCGTGCTCATGATGTCTTTCATACCCAAAGCGGAGCCGCCCTTCAGGCTCTCCTTGAAGGCGGACCAGCCGACTTTGGTATCATGCTCAAGATAATGCGTCTTGTCGGCTACAGAACCGTCCGGATAGGTAACCTTCGATTTTGCCGTTTTCTCTGTCGTCTCTTTTTCAAAGAAGTCAAACCCGACACTCACCTTGACGGAATCCGCCGACACCTCCACGCCGATCGGCGCCTTAAAATCACAGAGCGTGATCGAGGAGCCGCCGACCAGCACCCAGTCCGCCGGCAGCGTGATCGCAAAGCCGTCTTTCCCGCCGAGATTGATCGACCCGTCGCCCAGCACTTTTTTTACGGTGTTTTCCGTGCCGCCGCCCTCGTAGATTTTCAGCTTCAATTCGACCGGTTCCGTCACGACTCCGGAAGTCGTGACAGCATAGACGTAGACTTTTTCTCCCATTACAAGAGCCGCGGAGGAATTGTCAAAAACAAATTCGCCCGTACTGCTGGAATACCTGTGGCTGTTGTCCTGAGAGAGATAATACGTCGCGGGTTCGTTCAGATTCCCTGCGCTGATGCAGAAACGATAGGGAAGCCCGGTATACAGCGTCATTTTTTCTGTTTTCAGCTCAACGTAGTTTTCTCCCGGAACATCCTGCTTTGCGAAGACCGTGGAAATATACGGCTTGCCGTTTTTTCTGTCTTTCTGCATATATACGTTGAGGTGATACGCAGTATTCAGCTTACCGTTGTCCAAAGAGACGGCGACGTCCTGCGGGATGATATAATCATAATAATCGTCTCTCGAAACGACGACGTCCTGCGTGATCCCAGCTTTATCCACCGAGATTACGCCTTTGTCATTTGCGAAATACGCATTACTGCCTACGGAAGCTTTCGCGTCCTTCAGCGCCCACATATGCGGATGATCGTTATAGAATTTCCTGAGACTTTCATTTCCATACGACCAGCTCACCCACTGATCCAGATTGCTTGCGGTTAGAGTAAGAACGCTGTTGTTTTGAACGGTCGTTCCGTTGCCGGAGGTCTGACCTGTCCCGTCCCCACCATGGGGATTAGAAGATTCAGAGATCCCGGATTTAAATTGAAAAGCGGGCCGAACGCCTTTGAAGGTACCATCGACGTCATTGCGGCTGTCGATAAAGCCAGCGTGATTGATGTCACACGCGCTATAATTCATGGACCCCGGCGAGCGCAGCCACCAACATGAGACACCCGAATCGTAAACGTATAAGCCCTGACACTTCGCGTAATCCGTCCCCTGCGCGGAACGGGCAGTATCAGAATTATATTGACTGAAGCCATAGGTCGTGTTCCGTATTTCGGCATTTGAGAGTAAAAAAATCTTATCCGTTGTGGACGCGCTGTCATACTGCGGACAAGAATTCGTCCATCTCGAATACGCACTGTTGTCCAGCTGCGTTATTTTGATCAAAGCCTGCTCCGCGTAAGAAAACGCACTGTAATAAAAGTCATGGAGCAGCCAGTCGCGGATTGAGCTGGTCACGTAGTCGTTGGCGAAATTGTCACCTTCCGCGTCATTTGTGTAACCTTTAGGGTTCCCGTATATCGTATTGCTGTACGACTGCGAATCGATCAGATTCTCACTCATAACCAGTCCCGACGAGGGGTCAAGCACTCGCCACTTGAGGGGTTCCCATTCAAAGAAATAGACATTGCCGCAGACATAGCTGTTAAGTTCCTGATGATATGTACGCGATCCGGCGGTCTGCGATTGGAATCTGGTATAATCCGGTCGGTATGTATCGAAGGTCACGGCGCGGTATTTGCTGCCGTTGTACATAAAATCGGCATAACGCATCCAGTCTCCGACATCGTAACTTCCGTAACGGCCGTCTCCGGAATAATAACGGTAAGATTTCCACGCGGTCTGCGCAACCTCATTATTCAGCGCGGCGACCGTAGCCGCGTCCGTCTCCAAGGTCTGCGGATAGCCGCCGAACTCGATGATATCGCCCACGGCGTAATCCTTTGCCGCCGCCACGGGCAGCGCGGATTTTGCAAAGTCGGACAGCACCCCGAACGGCGCGAGCGACAGCGTCATCACCACTGCGAGCAAAACAGACATAATCCTCGTTTTCATCTTCGACACAAGAAATCCCCCCGATATCACAAGAAAGAATCAGTTAATTTTTATTATTTTATTATACTATATTATCTCAGGAAAAACAACCCCAATATTCCGCGAGAGAACCGGAATTATCAAGTCTTTGCTCGATATTCTACTGCCGACCTGCAACCAGCAACGATCTCACGATTTCACGATACAACAGGATATAAAATGATTAAAACTCCCCTTCCCGGTCAAGAATAACAGTGAACCGAAAAAAGGAGCGTTGTTTATGGACATAAGACGAGGGGATATTTTTTACGCCGATCTGAGCCCGGTGGTCGGCTCGGAGCAGGGCGGCCTGCGGCCGGTACTTATCGTGCAGAACGCTATGGGAAACCGCTACAGCCCCAAGGTCTTCGCCGCGGCGATCACCAGCCGCAAGGACAAAACGCCGCTGCCGACGCACATCCGCGTCACGGCGGGCGACAGCGGACTTCAGAGAGATTCGATCGTGCTGCTCGAACAGATCCGCACGCTCGACAAAAGCCGCCTGCGCGATAAAATGGGCGTGCTCGGCGCGCCGGAGATGCACAGGGTCGACTCCGCGCTGTCGGTGAGCTTCGGGCTGTGAAAAAGAAAAGAGAACAGTGAAAAGTGAAAAGTGAACAGTGAAAAGTGAAAAGTGAAA